>JAEWEN010000011.1 GCA_023389275.1 Bacillota bacterium | reverse complement strand
TAATCATTTTTTTACTATCAACATTAATAAATTATAAAAATAAAAAGCACTAATACTAAAGTATTAATGCTTTTTGTTCACATATAATAGTAAAAACCCTCTAACCTAAATGGTTAAAGGGTTTATGGTGCACCGAGAGGGATTCGAACCCCCGACCAACTGGTTCGTAGCCAGCTACTCTATCCAGCTGAGCTATCGGTGCATACTGGACATATAATATAATATCATAAAAAGGGTTAAAAATCAAATATAAACTCTATATTTTTTCTTTTATTCTTGTACCCTTATAAGCCTATATCCAACACCTATATGAGTTTGTATATACTTTGGATTTGATGTATCCTTTTCTATTTTTCTTCTTAAAGTTGCCATAAACACTCTAAGTGCTGGTACATCACTATCTAGTGGATTTCCCCAAACATTTTTTATTATAAAGTTGTGGGTTAAAACCTTTCCTACGTTTTTAGATAGTAGTACTATTAGTTTATATTCTATAGGAGTTAAATGTATTTCTACATCATCTACAAATACACATCCAGCTGAATAGTCTATTTTAAGCCCCCCGTTTGTAAACACAGGGTCATTTTTTTTATTACTGTTATCATAGTTTATTTTTCTAAGAGCTACTCTTATTCTAGCTAAAAGTTCTTCAACGCTAAAAGGCTTTGTTAAATAGTCATCTGCACCTATATCTAGTGCTTCTATTTTATCTTTATCTTCTCCTCTAGCGCTTACAACAATTATAGGTAAGTTTGACCACTCACGTACTTTTTTAATTATTTCTGTTCCATCTATATCTGGAAGTCCAAGGTCTAATATTATTATGTCAGGCATTATAGTTACTGCTTTTGCTATTGCATCAAGTGCTGTATCTGCTTCATGTACTGTATAGTTTTGCAGTTTTAGTGTTGTTGTTATTAAGTTTCTAATAGGTTTATCATCTTCAATTACTAAAATGCTAGTTTTCATAAATGTTAACCTCCTCTAGTGGCAGAGAAAATCCAAAAATAGTTCCATGTGGTTTATTGTCTCTTACATAAATAGTTTCTCCATGAGCTTCTATAATTGATTTACAAAGTGATAAACCAAGTCCAAGCCCTCTTCTGCTATCTCCTTTATTTGTTGTAAAAAACATATCAAATAGTTTTTCTTTATTTTCATCTGGTATACCACAACCAGTATCTGATATTTCAACTATTACTTTGTTATTTTCTCTTTTAGCTAAAACTTCAATATCCGTTCCTTCGTCTGTATACTTTATTGCGTTTTCTACTATATTTATTATAACTTGTATTATAAGTCTTGCATCTATTCTAGTCATTAACATATCATCTTTTATATTTATACTTATGTTATGCTTTGTTTTTCTAGTGTTTATATGTTTTACAGCTTCAATTATAATTTCCTCTATAAATTCAACTTCAGTATTTAGCTTTACTCCTCCATTGTCTATACGAGTAATAGATAATAGGTTTTCTACTAAGTTAATAAGCCAAAGTGAATCATTATATATATCTTCATAAAGTGTTTTTTTAGAGTCATTATCTAAGCTTTCGCTACTTTCTAGAAGTATGCTAGCATTTCCTGATATACAAGTTAAAGGAGTTCTCAAATCATGTGATATTGCTCTTAAAAGATTTGATCTTAGTCTTTCTTTTTCAGCTTCCATTTCTACTTCTTTTTTGTTTTCATTTAAGTAGTATCTTTCCATTGCAAATACTGCTTCATTAAGCATTGCAAATAAAAGATTTTTCTCAGAAGGTTCAATAGTATAATCACTTTCCATTAATATTCCTAAAACTCCAAAGCATCCTGTATAATTTGAAAGAGGGATATACATTGCTTTAGACCCTTTAAGAGTATCTGTGGTTGCCCCTGCTATTTTATTGTTTTTTAAAACCCATTCTACAACAGCTTTTTCTTCCTCTGTTATATACTCATCTTTTAATCTTTCATCAACTTCATATATTACAGGTTCTTTTAAAGCATCATCTTTAAAAGGATATATAATTACTGTTTTATCTAAAAGCTTTGATATTTGGTAGGTTATTTTTCCTATTATTTCATCTATATCATTTGCTTCCTGCATTTTTTTATTTGTTTCAAGTAAAAGCTCAGTTCTATAGGATTTTCTAGCTGAAAGCTTTGCTTCGTTTTTAACCTTTGTTGTAAGTGTACTTGTAATTAAAGAAACTATAAGTACAAACAAAAATGTAATAGGATACCCTATATCATAAGCATGAAATGAAAGTCTAGGGTCTGCAAAAAAGTAGTTAAATGCTAAAACCCCAATAAAAGAAGATATAATTCCATAAATCATATATGATGTTGTTATAGATATTAAAAGTATTCCTAGTATATAAACAGTTATTATATTTGTTTCTTTAAGACCTAAATCATAAAATAAAAGTCCTATAATAGTAGATATGAAAAGAAGGAAGAAAGATTTAAAAACATCTACTATATTAAATCTTGGTCTTTTTACTTTTTTCTTTTCCTTTTTTTCACCTTTACCTTTATCAGGAATAATATGAACATCTATATTAGGTGCATAGGAAATTAGTTTTTCTACAAAGCTAGGCTTTGTACGTATAAAGTGGAATTTTCCATTGGTTTTCCCCATTATTATTTTAGATACACTACTTGCCTTAGCGTATTCTGCTATTTGGTATGATATATCTTCACCATAAACAGTAACTATTTTAGCACCTAACTGTTCTGCTATTTTCATATTAACCCTAAGCTGCTTCTTTTGGTTAGAGTTCATTTCACTGTGATTTGGGGTTTCAACATATATAGCAGTAAGCTCACCATGAAAAGCATGTGCCATTCTAGCTGCTGTTCTTATTACTTTGCCATTAGAAGGAGATGCACTTAAACAAAGAAGTATATGCTCATCTGTATAAAAGCTTTTATCTTTTAAAAGATTTTTTTCTTTTTCAAGGATTTTATTTACCCTATCAGCTGTACGTCTTAAGGCTATTTCCCTAAGTGATGCTAGGTTTTCCTTTGTAAAAAAACCTTCTAAAGCTCTTTTAGTTTGTTTTCCTTTATATACTTTTCCTTGTTTAAGTCTTTCTATAAGTTCCTCTGGCTCAATATCTACTAATTTTACCTGTGTTGCACTATCAAAAAAGTCATCAGGTATTCTTTCTCTAACTCTTATATGTGTAATAGATTCTACTATATCATTTAAACTTTCTATGTGCTGAACATTTACTGTTGTATATACATCTATTCCACATCTTAAAGTCTCTTCTATATCTTGATATCTTTTTCTATGTCTACATCCTACAGCATTGCTATGAGCAAGCTCATCAATTAAAACTAAATCTGGATTTCTTTTTATAACCTCATCTAGGTTAAATTCATTAAATACTTTACCTTTATAGTCTATTTTTAGTGTAGGTATAATCTCAAGTCCTTCTACTAAAGCTTTTGTTTCGTCTCTTACATGAGGTTCTATATAACCTGCTACAACATCTATTCCACTTTTTTTAGCATCATGTGCTGCTTGAAGCATTGCATAGGTTTTACCAACACCTGCAGCATATCCGAAAAATATTTTAAGCCTTCCTTTTCTCTTGATTTCATTCATAAAATCATCTACCTTATTATATTAAACCAAGTTTTTTAGCTATCTCTATATTTACTCCTAAAACATTTACTGTTTTCTCTCCAAAAACTCCAAGTAGTTTACTATTTGTGTTTTTATCTACTATCTTTTGAATTTCTCCCTCAGATATACCAGTAGATTTTGATACTCTAGATATTTGTACCTTTGCTCCTTCTACACTTATATGTGGATCAAGTCCAGATCCAGACTGAGTTAAAATATCTGATGGAATATCTTCTAATTTAACACTTGGGTTTTCCTCTAAAAACTTGTTTAAATCCTTTTTTATTCTGTTTACAAGCTCAGGATTAGTAGGTGCTAGGTTTGAAGAACCAGTAGCTACTCCTTTGTAGCTATTTTTATCTCCATATGTGTTGTAATTTACATTAGATGGTCTTCCTTTAAAAAATCTTGAATCTTCAAAAGCCTGACCTACAATTTTTGAGCCTACTTCTTTCCCATTTACCTCTATTATACTTCCATTAGCTTTATTGTTAAATGCAATTTGACTTATTCCAGTTAAAACTAGTGGATATAATATTCCGCATATTAGAAGCATAACAAATGATAGTTTTATAGCCTTTTTCATATTTTTATCCTCCCTATAGTCCAATTGCTGAAAGTAGTGGTGTAATTAAAACATCTATTAGTTTTATTCCTATAAAAGGAACTATGACTCCACCAAGTCCATATACAGTCATGTTTTTTAAAAGTAGCTTTTGTGATTTCATAGGTTTGTATTTTACACCTTTCATAGCAAGTGGTATTAAACAAGGAATTATTACTGCATTAAATATTAATGCTGAAAGTACAGCAGTATATGGAGTTGATAAATTCATAATGTTTAAAACGTTCATTTGAGGAATAGCTAGCGTAAATATAGCAGGTATTATAGCAAAGTATTTTGCTATATCATTTGCAATACTAAAAGTAGTTAATGCCCCTCTTGTTATAAGAAGCTGTTTACCAATTTCTACAACCTCAAGTATTTTTGTAGGGTCAGAATCTAAATCTACCATATTAGCAGCTTCTTTAGCTGATGTAGTTCCACTATTCATAGCAATACCAACATCTGCTTGTGCAAGTGCTGGAGCATCGTTTGTTCCATCTCCTGTCATAGCTACTATTTTTCCTTCATCTTGTTCTTTTTTAATAGCTGCTATTTTATCCTCTGGTTTACACTCTGCAATAAAAGCATCTACACCTGCTTCACTAGCAATAGTTGCTGCTGTTAAAGGGTTGTCCCCTGTACACATAATTGTTTTTATTCCCATTTCACGAAGTCTTTCAAATCTTTCAACAAGACCTGGTTTTACTGTATCTTTTAAATAAATTACTCCAAGAACCTTACTATTTAAACATACAACAAGTGGTGTTCCTCCAAGTTTTGAAACCCCGTTTACCTTTTCTTCTAAGTCCTCTGGAATAGTGTCATTCATCATTAGTACACGATTTTTTATAGCGTCATATGCACCTTTTCTAACCTCATCCCCATTTTCAAGGTTAACTCCACTCATTCTAGTTTGTGCTGTAAACTCTATAAATTCTCTATTTAAATTTTCAATTACAACTCCAAGTTCTTTTCCAAGACTTACAACAGATTTTCCCTCTGGAGTATCATCATCAAGTGAAGTCATTACAGCATATTTTATAAGTTCCTTCTCCTCTACTCCATTTACAGGTATAAACTTTGAAGCAAGACGATTTCCATATGTTATTGTTCCTGTTTTATCAAGTATCATAGTTGTAACATCACCACATGCTTCAACTGCTTTACCACTCATAGCAATAACATTAAATCTTGTAACTCTGTCCATTCCAGCTATACCAATTGCAGATAAAAGTCCACCAATTGTTGTTGGAATTAAACAAACTATTAAAGCTATTAAAGTAGATACTGGAATATTTACTCCAACATATTTTGATATTGGGTAAAGAGAAAATATAACTATTAAAAATATAACTGTTAAGCTAATTAAAAGAGTATTAAGTGCTATTTCATTAGGTGTTTTTTTACGACTAGCACCTTCTACAAGGGAAATCATTTTATCTAAAAAACTTTCCCCTGGCATAGATGTTATTTCTATTTTTAAATAGTCACTAACAACTAAAGTTCCACCTGTAACAGATGCAAAGTCTCCACCTGATTCTTTTAAAACTGGAGCAGATTCCCCTGTAATTGCTGACTCATCAACTGACGCAACACCTTCTTTAACCTCACCGTCACTAGGTATTAGCTCCCCTGCTTTAACAAGTACAATATCTCCTTTTTTAAGTTCATTTGCATTTATTATTTTTTCTTCTCCGTTTACTAAAACTCTAGCTTTTGTATCTTTTTTTGTTTTCTTTAAGGTTTCAGCTTGAGCTTTACCTCTTCCTTCAGCAACTGACTCTGCAAAGTTTGCAAATAGTATTGTTATAAAAAGTATTACTGAAACAATTATGTTGTATACTCTAAGGTCACTTGAATCTCCAAATATACTTGGAAATATACTTAATATAATTGATAGGAAAAATCCTATTTCTACAACAAACATAACCGGATTTTTAATCATATATCTAGGATCTAACTTTTTAAAAGCCCCTATAATAGAGGACTTAATATTATACATTTAAATACCCCCTAATTAAAACCAAAGTGTAAGATGTTCACTTATAGGTCCAAGTGCTAGTGCTGGTAAAAATGTTAATCCAGCAAAAATCATAACTATTATTATTAAAACAACTGTAAAAGTAACATTATTTGTTTTAAGAGTTCCAAAGCCTTCATCCATAAATACCTTTTTAGAAAGTGAACCTGCTATAGCAAGTTGAATAGCTATACTTACATATCTACCTACAAACATTACAACTGCTGTTGTAGTATTCCAAAATACTGTGTTATCAGAAAGTCCTTCAAAACCAGAACCATTATTAGCAGCTGATGAAGCGTACTCATATAGGATTTGGCTAAATCCATGGAAACCTGGGTTGCTAACTGCTGAAAAACCAGCTGGAATTATTACTGCAAGTGATGTAAATCCTAATATTAAAAGTGGATGAAGTATAATAGATGTTGCAACTAACTTCATTTCCCTCTCTTCTATTTTCTTTCCTAAATATTCAGGAGTTCTTCCTACCATTAAAGAGCATATAAATACTGTTAAAATAACATAGGTTATCATATTCATAAGTCCTACACCTTTTCCTCCAAACACAACGTTTAGCATCATGTTTAAAAGTGTAACTCCTCCAGAGATTGGATTTAAGGAATCATGCATAGTATTTACTGATCCTGTTGTAAATGAAGTTGTAACAGAAGTAAATAATGAAGATCCAGCTATTCCAAATCTCATTTCTTTTCCTTCCATATTTCCTATTGCTTGATTTATTCCTATTTTATCTATATAAGGGTTTGCTGTGCTTTCAGAGAAAAAGATAACCGAAAGTCCTACTAGGAAAATAACACTCATTGCAGCAAAAATAACTCTTGCTTGCTTTTTCCCTTCAAGTTTAAATTTCTTATCACCTTTTTTTCTACTAGCTACCATAAGCCCAAACATTACTACACATGAGCCTGGTAGCATCATCATAGAAATAATTTCTAATATATTTGATATTGCAGTTGGGTTTTCAAGTGGGGTAGATGAGTTTGCTCCTAAAAAACCTCCTCCGTTTGTTCCTATATGCTTTATAGATTCAAGAGATGCTATAGGTCCTAATGGAATATCCTGCATTTTTCCTTCTATTGTAGTGACTGTTTTTGTAGCATCAAATGTTTGAGGTACCCCCTGTGATACTAGTAAAACACCTACTATTAAAGCAAGTGGTATTAAAACCCTTGTTGTTATACGAGTTACATCAACATAAAAATTACCTAGCGTTTCTTTTTTATAAACAACTCCTCTTATAAAAGCTATACATACAGCATATCCAGTAGCTGCTGCTGTAAACATCATAAATGTAATAACAGCCATTTGACTTAAATAAGAAAGCGTAGATTCTCCTGCGTAGTGCTGAAGATTTGTATTTGTCATAAAACTAATTACTGTATTAAAAGATAAGTCCCATTTCATTCCTGATACATTATTAGGATTTAAAATACCTATATGCTGAATACTTAATATTAAAAATCCAATAATCATTATAGTAATATTTGTAATAACTAAAGACTTAAAGTAAGCCTTCCAATTCATTTCTTTTTTATCTATATCACAAAGCCTATAAATAACATTGTCTACCTTATTAAATAAGGGATCACAAAATGTTTTTTCAAAAGATGCTATATGATATAAATAAGTTCCCATTGGTATAACTAAAACCAAAAATAATAACAAAACTAAAACTATTTCTAGCATATCTAACTCCCCCGTTTCATTTTCATGACACAATTCTACCACTTACACTATTAAGTTAGTGTTAGGATAATTTCCTTTAACATTAAGATAGTATTAAGATTTGCTTTTTAAAAATTTTAGCTATAAACTATACCTAACAAAGCACTAAAGGAGGAAAGTCTATGAAGGATTTTAAGAAAAAATTAGATAAACCTGAAAGAGTTAAAGAGCTTAATCCAAGTGGAACTTTAGAAAAGTTAGGACTTGAAGAAAGCTATGTATTTTGTGATATAGGTGCTGGAACAGGAATTTTTACAATAGAAGCTGCAAAGAAATGCAAAGAAGCTTATGCATTAGATATAAATGAAGACCTTTTAAATATTATTAATGAAAAAGCAGCTAGTGAAAACTTAAAGAATATAAACCTTGTTAAAGTAGACTCTGATTCTCTTAATGTAGAGGATGAAAAATGTGATTTAGTACTTCTTTCAACTGTTTTACATGAAATAGAAAATAAAGATTCAATGATTAGTGAAATACATAGAATACTTAAACCAAATGGAAAAGTAGCTATTATAGAGTTTCATAAAAAAGATGCACCATATGGTCCACCTATAGAAGAAAAAATATCACCTGATGAAATGGATGACATTTTTAAAACTTCAAACTTAAAAGAAAATAACCTATTTAATATAGGAGATAAGTTTTACTGCAAAGTATATAAAAAGGAGTGCTAATTAGCACTCCTTAAATTAATTTTTAAAATACTTCACTATTCCATTATATATTCCTTGTACAAACTTATCCTGGAATTTATCACTTGTTAGCTTTGGTTCATCATCTAAATTATCAATAAATCCAAGTTCAACTATTGATGCTGGCATATTTGTGTTATTAACAACTTGCCAATTAGATCCGTTTTTAATTCCTCTATCCCTCATACCAGTTACTTTTATAACTTCACTTTGAAGAGATTTTGCTAAAGCTTCGTCTTTTTTAGGATTCTTTTTACTATATAAAGTTTCTGTGCCATATCCTTTACCGTTAAAGCTGTTACAGTGAATTGCTACAAAAATATCTGCTTCATTAGAGTTTGCAAATTCATATCTATATCTTAAAGAATCATTTTGATTTGAACTATCCCAAGCTACATCGTCACTTGTTCTTGTATAAAGAACCTCATATCCGTTATCCTTTAAAACATTACCTAATTTTAAGCTAACTATTAATGCTATATCTTTTTCTCTAACTCCTGTATTTGGCGAAATAGCTCCTGTATCTTTACCTCCATGTCCTGGGTCTATAACTATTTTCTTTTTAATAGGTCCTGCTTTTTTAGCATTTATCTCTATTATTTTATAGTCTTCATATACATCACCACTAACTACTTCTCTTTTTGCCCATAAAAGAATTTTATTATTTCCTTCTTTTAGTGGTGTATCTAATTTAATTGTAGTAGTTTGTCCACTTTCTATAGGATTAGTAAAGTTTGAAGATTCTATCCAAGTTTTATCACTATCTGAGTATATAAATGTTTTATATACTATATTGCTATTATCCCCAGTACTTGCATTTACCTCTATTTCAGGCTTTTGTCCAGAAACATAACTATCAAATGCTGGTGAAAGTGTTTTTATTTGTGCAGCTTTAGATTTATCTATATCTACACTTATGGTTTTATGTATGTAAGAGTCATATCCACCTGAATTTACAGGTGATTTTCCTGCTCTTTTTACCCATATACTAAGTGTATTATCACCTGGCTGTAAAGGCTTTTCCATTTCTACTGAATATGGAGTGCTTGGGTCAACAGATTTTGTATATCCACCTGATACATTTTCCCATATATTTTTACTTTTAGAATATAAATATATACTGTACTGTACATTAGTTGCACAGTTTGACTTTAAGTTTATTTTAGGCTTTTCACCTAATTTTATTTGAGACTCATCTATACTTACATCTATTATTTTAGGTAATGTAAGTGATACATCTTCATTTCCACTTTCAACTTCAGTTACATTTATTCTATAACTTAAAAAGCTATCATATCCACCTTTATCAACTGGATCTTTCCCAGCTCTTTTTACCCATACACTAAAACTATTTTCTCCTTTATGTAGTGCAGTGTTTAGTTGTATTTTACTTACCTTTGATGGATCTTTTTCATCTGTATATCCACCACTTACATCTTCCCATTTCTTTTTATCTGGAGAATATAAATACACTCTATATTGTACCTTTTCACTTGCTGTTGATGTAATACTCATTGTTGGTTTTACACCTACTTTTTGCTGTGAAGTTTCTATTTCTGCTAATTTTATTTTAGGCAATTTTACCTCAGGAACTTCTGTTTCAGGTACCTCTACTGCTACATTATCTCCTTCTAAACTTGCTTCAGATACATTTATTTTATAACTTAAAAAGCTGTCATATCCACCTTTATCAATTGGATTTTTTCCTGCTCTTTTTACCCATACGCTAAAGCTATTTTCTCCCATATGTAGTGCAGTGTTTAGCATTATTTTACTAATACTTGCTGGGTTTTTTGCATCTGTATATCCACCACTTACATCTTCCCACTTCTTCTTATCTGGAGAATATAAATATACTCTGTATTGTACCTTTTCATTTCCTGTTGATTTAATGCTTATAGTTGGTTTTATCCCTATCTTTTGTTGTGAAGATTCTATTTCTGCTAAAGTTATTTTTGGCACTGAACTAGCTTTTACTTGTTTTGGAACATACATTACCCCTAATATATTTGAAATTAAAAAAATTACTAGAAGTAATGAAACTCTTATTTTGTTTTTTAATGTTAAAATTTTTTATACCCCCTTCAAAGCCATTTTTATACAATAATGTTAACATAAACTATATACTTTTCCAAATTAAGGATAGCAAAAAACCTCTCACTAATGTAAGAAGTTTTTACTGTTAATTATTAAATTTTTCTTTATACCTTGTAATATCATAACAAGAAAACAAATACTCATCTGTATTCTCATCTATTTTTATAGGCATTATAGTTATATCCATGTAAAGATTATACTTTTTAAAATATAGTTCAGTTTGAAGCCTATCACAATCTCTATTAATATTGTTTAGAGGACAATCTAAACAAGGTTTATCCTCGCCTCTTATTGCTTCATAACACTTTTTATCTATATCATCCTTAACTAAATCTTTAATTTGTTTATTTGAATAAGTAATTTTATAAGTATTTTTATCTACTATATACTTTAATGTACTTCCATGTTCAAGTATTGAGTTTAATATACTATTTAGCTTTTCTAATTTTATTTGTTTGCGTTTATTTAGTAAAAATAAACTTAAAACCTTTGAAATATATATACTAGCATCTATTTCTTCTATTCCCCAGTATCTTTTATTAACTGTATCACTAAAAGCTATAAATCCTTTAATTTCATTATCTTCGTTAATAGCTGATTGAAGGACAGAATGTATTCCTAAATCTTTATATATATTTCTTATTTTTTCAGGAAGATTATCAACGTTGTTAGAATAAAATATTCCATTTTCATTATAAAAAGCGTCATATTCTTCTTTTGTTAACTGTTCATATATTAAACTGTATTCTCTTGATTTTATTTCTATATTAGGTTTTGAATATTGATATGTTCTTTTAAGCTTTCCACTTCCATCTATTTTTTCATATATAACTATGTGGCTAATATTATAATACCTAGAAGTTAAGCTTAATATTTCATTTATAGCAAGATCTGTATCCTTTGTACTGTAAAGAATGTTAAATATATATTCTAAAAATTCACCTTTATTTTTTTCATTTTTATCTATTTCACTTAATTCCTCTCTAGCATTAGAGTAATTAAATTTTTGCATTTCTTCACTATATTCATGCCAACAGTCTTTTCCCATTTCCTTAGAGTAATATGCTGCTATATCTGCTTTTTTAAATATAGAATTAAAGTCTTCTCCATCCTCTTTATAATAAGCAATTCCTACACTTACACTTATTTTATTACCTTTGTAGATTTTACTAAGACTTTTAACTAAAGTATTTGCTTTTTCATACACTTCACTTTCTAAGTTAGCATTTTTTAAAAAAACAACAAACTCATCTCCGCCTACTCTTCCAATTATATTTCTACTTCCGAATATGCCTTTTATAACAGAGGATATTTCTATTAAAACACTATCTCCAAATAAGTGTCCTAGATTATCATTTATTCCTTTAAAATTATCTATATCAATTACAAATAAAGCGCTTTTAGAGTCTCTATTTTCTCTAATAAATCTTTCTATTTTATTTTGAACAGTTATTTTATTATAAAGACCAGTTAAAAGATCCTTTTGAGCTCTTTCTCTCAGATCTGCTCTTTCCTTTGTTTTTCTATCAATATCTCTAACAGTACTAATAGTTTTAATTGGTATACCTTTTTCATCTTTTTCAACGTAGATTTTAGCTAAACACCATATATATTTTCCGTATTTATTTTTAATTCTAACTTCATCTTCGAAATAATTAGTTTTTTTAATTTTATCTCTTATTCTCTTAATAAATTTTTCTTTATCCTTAGGATATATTAAATCAGACATTAAAAGATCTTCCTTGCCTTTGTATGTTAGAAATTCATCTCCGAAATTATTAAGTAGATTTTTAGAAAAGTAATACTCACCATTTTTAAGGTTTATTACAAAAATATTTTCTCCAGACTCTTCAATTATCATCCTATAGTATTTTTCATCTACATTTAGTCTTCCTAAGTTTTTATCCCTTAGATTATTTCTTCTAAATTTCATAAATATTAACCCCAATCTGGTATAGATATTTTATACTATAATGTTCTTTACTATTAAGATAATATCATTATTTTAACGTATATGTAAATTATTTACCTATATAAAAATAAAAAAGGATTAAAAGAAAATTCTTTTAATCCTTTGGCGGAGAAGGAGGGATTTGAACCCTCGCACCAGTTACCCAGCCTACGCCCTTAGCAGGGGCGCCTCTTCAGCCGCTTGAGTACTTCTCCATACTGAATATATTATACATATATTTAAAAAAGTGGCGGAGAGAGTGGGATTCGAACCCACGGTAGAGTCACCCCTACGCCGGTTTTCAAGACCGGTGCCTTAAACCAACTCGACCATCTCTCCGTCTTACATTTAGTATTATAGCAAGTCGTAAATATAATGTCAACACTTTTTCTAAAAAAATTTTATTTTTTCTATTAATACATTAATAGCTACTTTTAAATAAAATTATAGTTATGTAAGGTTATCTAATAACATTTTTTATAAAAATATTGTACTATAATTATATTATTAAAAATTATACATTTAAGGAGGAACAAACCAATGAAAAAATCAATATTACTAAGGCTTTCCCCTCTTTTAGCTATTATAGCAGGCTGTATGTGGGGCTCAGCTGGCTTTTTTGTTAGAAATCTAAGTTCACTAGGACTAGATAATATAACAATATTAGAATGCCGTGTAGGTATTGCAGTGGTAATAATATTAATTGGTATACTAATTTATGATAAAAATTTATTAAAAATTAAATTAAAGGATTCTTGGTGCTTTTTAGGAACTGGACTAATTAGTATGGTATTTTTTAATTACTGTTACAATGCAGCTATTAATGTAACATCACTTTCACTAGCTGCTATTTTACTTTCTACTGCTCCAATATTTGTTATTATACTTTCAAGAATAATATTTAATGAGAAAATCACAAAAGTAAAGCTTAAATCACTTATTCTTGCTTTTATAGGCTGTGTACTTGTTAGTGGTATATTTGGTGGAGAGGCATCATTTTCTTTTAAGGGAATATTATTAGGACTTGCTTCAGGATTTGGATATGGATTGTATAGTATATTTTCTCGCTTTGCTATGAATAGAGGATATAATTCATTAACTATAAATATATATAGCTTTATACTTGCAGCTATTGCATGTATATTTTTTACTGATTTTAATCTATTAGGAAAGCTATTAATTCAATCACCTTTATCTATTGGAGGATTTTTACTTCTTCATGCTCTTATCCTATCAGTTATACCTTATATTTTATTTACACTTTCATTAAAATATATTGATACTGGAAGAGCTTCTATATTAGCATCTTGTGAGCCTATAACCGCAACAGTTCTTGGAATAATAATATTTAAAGAAATTCCGTCTATAATTTCTTTAATTGGTATAGTACTTGTACTATTAGCCTTAGCACTTTTAAGTAAACCATCTGAAAATATAGTTTCTATAACTAATAAAGATGAACTAGCCTAAATTTGGTTAGTTCATCTTATAAATTTTCATATATAATATTATAAATTTCCTATTTAAAAGCTATCTATTCCTATAGGTATATATCCCTTTTTACTTAAAGCTTTTAATATATTATTTAGTGGTGAGTTTTGATTATATTTATATTCTCTATATCCATTTTCATCAATTTCACCAAGATCTATAAATCCTAACTCTTTATATGGATGTACAAACATACTTTTTAAAACAAAGTCTCCACTTTCCTCTATTTTCTTTGAAATAGCTTGTCCGTTTTTATCTTTTACATACCCAAACATAGTAGGCATATAAAGTCTATTTTCATCTAAAAAGCTATATAAAGGATTTGCATTATAATAACCTGTATATGGCTCATAAAGAATATTAAAGTATTCTTCTATTATCTTTTGTTGTGCTCTAGTTGCTCCGTAATGTGGAGTTTCAAAAAATCCTATGGGTATTCTAAGAGTTTTAGCCGTTGTTATTGCATTTTCTATAACTTTTCTGGTTTCTTCTTCACTTGAATTTATACTACTAGTAAGCTCAAATCCTTCAAGACTTATATCGTTTCCTGATTGATGTGTATATCCATGAAGACCTATTATTCCACCTCTTTGGATTATATGGTCTAACATATTTATAAATTGAACATTATCTATTGTTTTGTTTATTAAAAGATCATTATCTATACCTTTTTGTGGGTTTTTATATCTAGGCACCCAAGCTATATGAAATCTAGCTCCTTTAGAATAAAAATTATCAGCTAATATTTTCATTTTCTCCTTTGAGGTAGAAGGGGCCAGTACTGAACCAGATGTTACATCTTCAATTCTTATAAAAGCACCTTTTCCATCTTTACAAACCTTAGGAGGTTTTATTGATTCTTTATATCTATTTACATAAATTATACCTTTTTCTGTATCCCAAGTATCCTTTAAATTAAACATAGACTCTATATCGTTTAAAGATATGTACTCTTTTCCTTCTATATCTAAGATTTCTCCTCTAAAGTCTAGAGCTTCGTATTCCTTAGAATAAATTTTCCTATATGGATTAACATCTACTTTTTGTCCATTATAGGTTACTATTTTTTCTATATCCTTATATCTTATATTTCCACCTATTTGATTAACATAACTTTCAAAGTCTAAATAGTATCTTAAATCCTTTTCATATATATCACTATTTATTTTTTCACCTTCATGATAAATAGTAATATTAGTTACCTTTTTAGCTTCAGACTCTACTATAGGTATGTTGTCCCAGCTGATTTTTTCAGCTTTATTTGCTGTTTTAGGTCTTTGATATGTTACATTATTACTTTCAACTTTAATACTATGAACTGTATGTAGTCTAAACATACTTATTTTCAACGCTATATAGGCTAATAAAATTAAAAGAATACTCCCAAATACAAGAAAAAACTTTTTAATCCAAAGCTTTTTCACTAAAATCACTTCCTTATCTTAAAATGATTTCCCCCAAAACAATTATATACATAATATGGTTATTATTCTATGGTATTAAACTTTTTGTAATCTTTTCTTAATTTATTATAAGGTAATTTGTAGTTTGTAATATAAAATTAGCATTGTGAAGATTATACCTCACAATGCCTTTAACCTTAATTAAATCTTTCTTGTAGTTTTCTATTTATCTTTTTAACAATCTTTATCCAAATAGGAGTTAAAACAAGTGATATTACACAGCTTGTTCTACATAAAATTACTGAAAAATTATGCTTATCACCGAAGCTACCTTTAAACAATATATTTCCTACAAGAATAAAAATAAAACTTACTACTACAAAAATAAATAAGTATAATACTGCTGATGAAATTATTTTACTTATTTTAAAGCAGTAAAGATTATTATATATATCATTGGTAAATTTTCCAGCTATAAATACTACTAGTGTATAAACAAGTATTATAAATCCTATTATAGTAATAGCTTGACCTAAAAATGAAAAATCATATCTATTATAAGTATCAAATGGCATATCTATCATACTTTCAATAAATTGCATTACTTTATTAAAGCTCTTGCCTATTATAGCATTGTCAACATCTATACTGTAAAATATATTTATTAAACCAATAAAAGCTATAAAGCCTACTACACTTAAAGCCATTGGAAATTTTATATTATTAAAAATTAAACTTAACAAAAATACCGCTCCTACTATAAACGTACCTATTAAAAATAAAGCAATATATATATATATTCTATCTAAAAATGGATATCCCATTTCTAATAAATATTCTCTATAGTTTAAATAGTTTATTATTTCAATTATAAATCCTATTACTAAAGGTATAGCTATTGTTATTTCTGAGCAAACTAACTTTGTTAATATAATACTTTTTCTTTTTATCGGAATAGAGACCATATATCCTCTTTCAGATTTATCTCTAAGACCTATTGATATAACAGCTACTCCTAAAAAATATAAAAGCAAGAACATATAATAGGTCTTTGTAACCCCATATGAAAACCAAGTATTAATAGGTGCATTGTATTCTTCAGCATTAGATACATTGGACCAAAAATTCATAATTAAAATTAGTAAAGGTAAAAATCCTACTATGGGAAGAATCATTAATTTTCTTTTTTGATCATATGCAATAGCTTTACTAAACCAGTTCACTATATTCACCTCCAACAGTGTATATAAACATATCCTCTAAGCTCATATTTACCTCTTCTATAAATTCTGCTCCTAAAAGTTCTATATACTTAACAATACTTTTATCATAGTTATTTGTAACTATATAGTATACTCTTCCAATTTTCTCTATATTAACTATTGATGGATGATTAATTTCTACTTCCCCTTTAAATATTACTTGTATTTTACGCATTTTTTGCTTTAAATCATCAAGTGATAGTGAATACTTTAGCTCTCCATTATCTAAAAGAGTTATACTATCACACATTCTTTCAAGCTCTGTTAGGTTATGTGATGCTATTACTGCTGTAGCGTTGTTTTCATAAACATAGTCTGCTAAAACTCTTAAAAACTCTTTTCTAATTATAGGGTCTAGTCCATTTGTAGGCTCATCAAGTATTAAAACATCTGGTTTTATAGAAAGTCCCATCATTATAGAAACCCTCATTTTTTGCCCCTTTGAAAGAGACCTTATTCTAGAATTTAATGGTATTTTAAATAAATTATTTAAAGTTTTAAACATTTCATCTGAAAAATTAGGATAGGTTAGTTTATAGAACTTTATAATATCTTTTAATCTATAGGAGTTAAAAAAGTCATTTTCATCTTCTATATAGGCAATTGTTTGTTTAACATCTACATTGTCATATACAGGTTTTGAATTAATAAGTATTTCTCCAGCATCACCTTTAAACACACCACATATACTCTTTAAAAGAGTTGATTTTCCAGACCCATTAATACCTACAAGTCCATGTAATCCACCTTTTTTAAAATTTATATTAATATTACTTAAAGCTGTTTTATTACCAAAAACCTTAGATAGACCTTTAATTTCTATCATGACTCTCCTCCCCTCCTAAACCTTTATACATATCCTTTATAAGACTACATAATTTTTCCTCAGTAAACTCTAAACTTTTTGCTTCTTGTATAACACTTTTTAGATTTTCCACTAAAGCTTGCATTTTCTCCTCCTTTAGTTTCCCTATTACATTTTCACAAATATAAGTTCCTTTTCCCCTTAAAGTTTCTATAATATTTTGTCTTTCAAGTTCTGAGTATGCCTTAGAAACAGTGTTAGGATTTGTTAGTAAAATAGATGCCATTTCTCTAATAGAAGGTAATTTTTCTCCTGGAGAAATTAGATTTTTAAGTATTGCATCTTTTGTATTTTCAATTATTTGTTCATATATAGGTATTGAACTTCTTGGATCTATACTAATCATCTCTATCCCTCCTGAGCATAAATAGCATTAATCTCAAGCTCTAAAATGCCATTTCCTTTTATTCCATGAACATCTAAACTTCCTTTACGACCCTCTTTATTTTTAAGTAATTTTAAGCTGCCGCTTTCAGGAATTTTATTATTTTCTATAACTGGCTTAGATACTTCTCCATAAGTATAATTATCAGACTTTTTACTTTTATATTCTTTAGCTTCCTCAATAGATAATGCCATGTTATCTGGTTTCTTAACCCATTTATACTTTATTTCTTCCCCTATAAGCTTTGTATTTTCACTATTAAGTGGTTTATCTTTATACTCTTCTATATTAAAATTAGGCTTTTCAGTTAAATATTTACCTATCATTTCTTTTTCTTCTTTTGATGTTGATTTATTATAAAATGAATCATTAATTATTGAGCTAACAGGCGTATACCCATTAAAATCATTAAACTCTACTGTAAGCTTTAGACTTTTCTCATCTCCACTTATTACTTTTACCTTAGATACACTTTGATACGCCATTTTCTTATAATTGTAGTAGTAGCCTCCTAAACTTGCCATATCAACTTTAGGAGTAAACTTTTGAGTTGTAACAATCCCAAATATTATTACAGCTACTGATATACCAATGCCTGCATAAAGTTTTTTCATATCCATCCTCCTTTTAATTTAATGTGTACTATATCACCTAGTACACTTAAAACATATCACACTCTTTTCCCTTTTACAATAGGAAATTTACTTTTTCTTCCATAGATTTTTTCTATAGATATTAAGTTTTACTTTAAAATATCTATAGCAATATTTTCTGATTTATTAGACTTATTAGTATAGTTAAATTTAAAGTGATTTTTTATAAAAACAAAAGTCTATATCAAAAAGTGTAAGAAAGGTTTTAGATAAACTATACCTTAAATTTTAATATAGCTTATCTCACCCTCTTTTAATTCCCACTTATTTTAAGGCATAAAAAAAGAGTAGCATTTAGCTACTCCTTTTTATTATCTTCCTTCTATTACAAGTTCATCAATAATTTAAAATTATTATTTTACTTTGTTATATATCACATTTCCTATTATCTGTATAAATTGTACAATAATCACCAAAATTAATACTGTACTATACATTATATTATCATTAAAGTTCTGATATCCATATGTTAGCGCTACCGCTCCAAGTCCACCTGCTCCAACAACACCTGCCATAGCAGTAGTTCCTACTATAGATACTATTGCCACAACTAAATTAGATATAATTGAAGGAACAGCTTCCTTTATAATTACTTTAAATATAATATGCATATCTGAAGCTCCAAATGACTTTGCAGCTTCTATTAAACTTTCATTTACTTCTTTTAAACTTCCTTCTATTAATCTTGCTATAAAACAAGACGCTGCTATTGTTAAAGGAATTAATGCTGCATTCATTCCTATAGATGTTCCTATCAGAATTCTTGTAAATGGCATTATTGCAACTATCAAAATTATAAAAGGAAAACTTCTCACAATATTTATTATTCCACCTAATACGCCATATATTATCCAATTAGGCTTCAAACCATTCTTATCTGTTAAAACTAATATTATCGCAAACATAAATCCTATTATCGTTGATAGAATCATTGAAATAAAAACCATAAAAAGAGTCTGATATAAATTAGGAAATATAATTTTTGTAATCAGTTCTGATGTACTTAATTCCATATTTAAATTCTCCTATAATCTACATTAGCTTTTTCTAAATATCTTATTACATCCTCTACCTTATCATTATTAACATTAATAACAATTGAACTTAAAGGATTTCCCCTATACTTATCAAATTGTCCCCAAATAATACTATATTCTACACCTGTATGTATAGCTAGTTTAGAAAGTATATCATTTTTCTTTGTATAGTCTTTATTAACGATTTCTATATTTACTCCTATATTTGAAATTAAATCTAAACTAGATTCTCCTATAAGTTCTTCTAACGCATTAGGGCTATCTAAAAATATTTCTTCTACTTTTCCTTCTACTTCAATCTTACCTTTTCTGAGTATAGCCATTTTATTACAAACTTGTTTAACAACATTCATTTGATGTGTTACAATGACTATTGTTATCCCCATTTCCTTATTAATTTTTTTCAAAAGTTCTAATATAGAGTTTGTTATACTTGGATCTAATGCAGATGTAGCTTCATCACAAAGAAGTATTTTAGGATTCATAGTTAAGGCTCTAGCTATTGCTATTCTCTGCTTTTGTCCTCCACTCAATTCTTTAGGCTTAACATTTGACTTATTCTTTAATCCTACTAACTCTAATAGTTCTATTACCTTTTTGTCTATATCTAACTTTTTATATTTCCAACATTCCATTGGAAGAGCTATATTATCATATACTGTTTTTCTCTCTAGCAAAGAAAAATTCTGGAATATCATCCCTATATTTTTTCTAAATTTTCTTAGACTATATCCATGTAAATTTTTCACTTCAACTCCATCTACTTGTAAACTTCCGGAATTATATTTTTCAAGCCCATTTATACACCTTAGTAAAGTAGACTTTCCTGATCCACTTATTCCTACAATTCCATAAATATCTCCTTTATTTACATCTAAACTTATATCTTCTAAAACTTTCGTGTTATCATAAGACTTTTGTAAACCTTTAATTTTAATCACTTTACCACCTTCTAATAGTAACTACATAAAATAAGTTGCATACTTCAAAAACTATTAAATTAGAACAATTTGTTATCTCTAATTACTACTCACTACTTATCTTTTTGTATACACCAGTATAATAATTTTTATTATACTGGATTTTTATCAAATGTTTTAAGTTATTTTTACTAAGTTTCTCTTCAATTTTCTTTTTTTCATTATTTCTTTCCATAACATTGACTGTATTTTTTATCCCATCTACAATATTGGAAAATTTATTATACGGAATACCTATACCCATTTCATTTTTATCCCATTGCGCAACATGTCTGGTTCCAGAACACATCATAGAAATATTTATATCATTAATTTCATATGGATAAGATGTACACTCTTGACATATAGCTTGCATACCTACCATTTTTATTTTTTTTGCTTGTCCATTGTTATAAGCATTTCCCTGTATTATTCTCATAGTATTAAATGGATTAGTTATAATTATAATAACATCTGGATTATTCTCAAATTTTTCCAAAGGTTGTATTGCTATTCCATATATTTTATGCTTACAATAAACCATATCCTTAGCAACACTTCTACTTATACAAATATCCTTATAAACTCCCATTTTACTATGTACTCTTCCCGATATAGTATCATTATCAACTTCTATTAAACCTAGTGCTCTCGCAGCAGAATGGCATGCAATGTTGTGTACATTTACTTTTACACATTCTCCTTTAGATGCATTTCTCACAATAGTGCAATATGGCATTACTCTAGTAGTAGTATTAGCATTAAAATTCTCATACTCATTTTTATCAAATAAAAATTTTATTCCTACGACTTTTCTTTCTAATTCGATTAACGAATTAAAAATAATTAAATCATCATTTAATTGTGACATAATTATACACCTCTATTTATAAAACTCAAAAACACCATTAAAATAATCATTAATTTTCTTTTGAACTGACTCGCTTCTTAAAACATTTGCTATATCAACAGCCCACTTTGTATTTTTATTTTCCTCCTTAGTAATTATACCCATAGGATAATCTTTTGCATCGCTATCTCTAGTTAAGTATGAATTCACATCCTTTTTAGCATTAAACATATGTGTGAAAAATACTAAAGCCGCATCTAAATCTTCTAGACTCTTTACAGTTTGCATTTGTTCCATTTCTACAAACTTTAGTTCTTTAGGATTCTCTACGATATCAAGCACCGTGTATGTCCCACTATCTTTCTCATTAAGTTTTATTAATCCCGATTTTTCCATTATTTTAAGTCCTCTATCTAGATTCATTGCATCGTTCATAATTCCTATTTGAGCCTTATTAGGTATATCTTCTATCTTCTTGTACTTTTCAGAATAAAGACCTATACCTGTAGTATATACATGAGGTTGTACCATAGCTAAGTTTCCCTTATTTTGCTCATTAAATTTTTTTACAAACTTTTCGTGTTGTCCAAATGATGCATCTACACTTTCATCGTTTGTGGCTTTAAGTGGCAGTATATTTGTATCAAAATTAATATATTCTACTTCATATCCTAGTTTTTTAATCTCATCTTCAGCTAACTTTAAAGTTATCTCTGAAAAAGTAGTACACCCTATTTTTATTTGCTTTTTATCACTATTTTCTTCTTTTTTATTTTCCTTCGATGAACAAGAAACAAAACTAAATATCATAAAAATTGATACTATAAGTATAATAAACTTTTTCATTGTAATCCCCCTATACTTTTACAAATTTTAACCTTTTATTGCAATTTAATACTATATATAAATTTTAACAAATCATTTTTTTTACTTCTAATAGATAATATCTATATCAATTGGCAATATATATTAAAAAAGGAAATAGATTTAATATTAAATCTATTTCCTTAAAATACTAAAAATAATATATATTTTTCACTTTATTTTCCTTCTATTACACGAAGTCCACCCATGTAAGGTCTTAGAACCTCTGGTACTTCTACTGTTCCATCTTCTAATTGATAGTTTTCAAGTATTGCAGATAGCGCTCTTCCTACAGCAAGACCTGAACCATTTAATGTATGAACAAATTTTGGTTTGTCTTTTGCATTTTCTTTAAATCTTATGTTTGCTCTTCTTCCTTGGAAGTCTTCAAAGTTTGAACAACTTGATATTTCAACATATCTACCGTAACTTGGCATCCACACTTCAATATCATATGTCATAGCTGAACTAAATCCTAAATCTCCTGTACAAAGCTTAACAACTCTGTATGGTAGTCCTAATGCTTTTAGTATATCTTCTGCATCATTTGTAAGGCTTTCAAGCTCTTCATATGATTTATCTGGATGAGCAAATTTAACCATTTCTACTTTGTTAAATTGATGCTGACGAATAAGTCCTCTTGTATCTCTTCCAGCTGATCCTGCCTCTGCTCTAAAACATGGAGAATATGCAGTATGTTTTATTGGAAGACTTTCTGCTGAAAGTATTTCATCTCTATATATATTAGTTACAGGCACTTCTGCGGTTGGTATTAGATAGTAATCTGTTCCTTGAAGTTTAAACATATCTTCTTCAAACTTAGGAAGCTGTCCTGTACCTGTTAAACTTGCTGTATTTGCCATGAAAGGTGGAATTACTTCTACATAACCATGTTTTTCAGTATGCATATCAAGCATAAGGCTTATAAGGGCTCTTTCAAGTTTTGCACCATGTCCTTTGTAGAAAGTAAATCTTGCTCCTGTTACTTTACCTGCTCTTTCAAAATCAAGAATATCAAGGTCTGTACCTATATCCCAGTGAGCTTTTGCTTCAAATGTAAATTCTCTAGGAGTTCCAACTACTCTTAGCTCCTCATTTTCAGTATCATCTTTTCCTACTGGTACTGTTGGATTTGGAACATTAGGTAATCTCATAACAAGTAATTGTTGTTCTTTTTCAAGCTCATTTACTTTTTCATCAAGACCTTTTATAGTATCTGAAAGCTGTTTCATTTCAGCCATAATATGGTCTGCTGACTCACCATTTCTTTTCATTTTAGCAATCTCACCAGATGCTGTATTTCTCTTACTTTTAAGCTCTTCAACTTCAACTAGTATAGCTCTTCTTTTTTCATCAAGCTCTAGTATAGTATCAATTGACTTTGCTTCTGCTTCTTTTCCTCTTCTAAGCATCCCATCTTTAACTTCTTCTGGGTTCATTCTAATTCTTTTAATATCTAACACAAAATTTTCCTCCTTTAAGTAAAAATAAAAAAACCTTCCGTCCTAAAAATATAGGACGAAAGGTATATCTTCCGCGTTGCCACCTAAGTTGACTAATATAGTCCACCTCTTGCACTTAACCGCTGCTACGGTACTGCTCATCACAGTCCCTCAAAGGTGGATTCATTAACACTTTGTAGCGATTTTCACCATCCATCGCCTCTCTAAAACAAAATAATTAATTACTAGTCCTTTTCATAGGTTTATAAAATGATTATATCAATATTTTTTATATTTTACAACTTACACGATATAAATTAAGTAGCTATCTTTATTATGCTCATTTATTATAATTTTTATTATTTTAACTCATCTGGTATAAACCAATAGTTATCCTTATTATGTTCTTCCATATATTTTTTAAATTCATCTGATTTATAAGCATCAACTATAGCTTTTGCCCATTCAGCATCTTTATTTTTACCATCAACTACAACTGCTAATTGAAGGTCTTTTAAAACATCTTCTGAAATTAATGACTTTTTAGGATCTACTTTTGAAGCATATACAACACTTCCTGGAAGTACTCCATAATCTATTTCTGATAAAACTCTTGGAATCTGACTTGAATCCATAGTTACAATTTCTATACCTTTACTATTTTCTGCTATATCATCTAATGTAGCTTTTACAAGTTCAACATTATCTTTTATTTTTATCCATCCAGCTTTTTGTAAAACTGCAAGGCCTCTAGCTAAGTTTGAAGGGTCTTTTGGTATTGCTACCTTTGAACCTTTTTTCACTTCATTAAGAGATTTATGTTTATCTGAGAAAAGCCCTGCTGGAACCGTAGGAATAGGTGTTAAATCTACTAAATTTGTACCTTTATCCTTATTAAATGTTTTCATATACGCAGTATGCTGTGATAAATTAAAGTCAACTTCTCCTTCAGCTAGTGCAGTATTATTCATTTGAAATTGTGAAAAATCAACCTTCTCCACAGTATAACCTTTTTTCTCAAGAATAGGTTTTACAGCATCTAAAAAAAGTATGTCATATGGTCCAGGTGATGATCCTAGTTTTATTGTTTTTTTCTCATCTACCTTACCTGATGTTTCCTCTGATTTGCTTCCGCATCCTACAAGAGCTGCAACAGAAATTACTGATATTATTCCTAAAGCCAATATTCTTTTAACAACTTTTTTCATAAAATTTAATCCCCCCTAAAAATCTATATTTATTTTAATGTTTAAGTTTTCTAAATATAAGGTTTCCTATATTTTGAATAGCTTGTAC
>JAEWEN010000102.1 GCA_023389275.1 Bacillota bacterium | reverse complement strand
TCTTGGAAATCTTTTTTCAGTTTCCTTATGTTTTTTAACAACTATTAAATTGTGTTTAATATCTTCACCTGGTATTTCAGTTTCTATTATTTCAAGTGGCTTACCACCAAGTGTTCCTATAGCATTTTTAGCCTCTTCCAGCTCATCATATCCTGAAGGTCCTTTAAGAGCTACAAAATGCCCATTAACCTTTACAAAAGGCATACAGTATTCTGATAGTGTTCTCATATTAGCAACAGCTCTAGCAGTTGCAATATCATATTTTTCTCTTAAAGTTTTATCACGTCCACCATCTTCTGCTCTCATGTGAATACATTTAACACCTTCAAGACCAGATTCTTTGCAAACTGTTTCTAAAAACTTAATTCTTTTATTTAAAGAATCAAGTAAAGTAAGGCGTATATCTGGTTTTATTATTTTAAGTGGTATACCAGGGAATCCTGCTCCTGTACCAACATCTATTACACTATCATTGTCTTTTATAACACCTGATTTTAAAATAGCCATTGAATCTATAAAGTGTTTTTTTATAATCCCTTCATCATCTGTAATAGCTGTTAGATTTATTTTTTCATTCCACTCTTGAAGTAGATTTTTATATATCATAAATTGCTCAACTTGAGTGTCAGAAAGCTCTATACCATAAAGCTTTGCTCCTTCTTTTAGCATATTAATTAGCATTTTTATTTTCCCCTTTGCCTTTTTTTCTAACCTGCTCTATATAAATTAAAAGCACTGATATATCAGCAGGAGATACTCCAGATATTCTAGATGCCTGCCCTATATTTTCTGGTTTTATAGCATCTAGTTTTTGTTTAGCCTCTGTTCTAAGTCCTGATATATCTTTAAAGTCTATATACTTTGGTATTTTCTTTTCCTCAAGTTTTCTATGAGACTCTACCTGTTCTATTTGCTTGTCTATATATCCTTTATACTTAACCTGTATTTGAACCTCTTCTTCTACATTAAGTGGAAGAGATACATTTTCAGGGTCTAATTTTTTAATTATTTTATAAGTAAGTTCAGGTCTTTTTAAAAGCTCATAAAGAGATATTCCTGTTTTAAGCTGTGAACTATTAGCTTCTTCAAGGATTTTGTTTCTCTCTTCATTAGGTCCTATTGATGTTGTTTTTAAACGGTTTATTTCATCTTCTATCATTTGTTTTCTAAGAAGATATTTTTCCCATCTAGTATCATCTATAAGTCCTTTTTCACGTGCTTTTTCTGTTAATCTAAGGTCTGCATTGTCTTGTCTTAATATAAGTCTATATTCTGCTCTTGAAGTAAGCATTCTATAAGGCTCGTTTGTACCTTTTGTTACTAAATCATCTATTAAAACACCTATATAAGCGTCTCCCCTATCTAGTATTAAAGGGTCTTTACCTTGAACCTTAAGTGCTGCATTACATCCTGCAATAAGCCCTTGTGCAGCTGCTTCTTCATATCCTGATGTTCCATTTATTTGTCCTGCGAAAAATAAATTTTCATGTGACTTTATTTCAAGTGAAAGATTTAATTGAACAGGGTCTATACAATCATATTCTATAGCATATCCTGTTCTCATAATTTCACAGTTTTCAAGTCCTTCTACACTTCTTACCATCATTTCCTGTACATCTTCTGGAAGTGATGATGATAGTCCTTGAATATATACTTCTTCAGTATCAAGTCCCTCTGGTTCAATAAACACTTGATGTCTTTCTTTATCAGGGAATCTCATTACCTTATCTTCAATAGATGGACAATATCTAGGCCCTACCCCTTTTATACTTCCGTTGTACATAGGAGATTTGTGAATATTGTCTGTTATTATTTTGTGTGTTGTTTTATTTGTATATGTTAAGTAACAATCTATTTGGTCTTTTTCACATTCTTCATTTAAAAATGAAAATGGAATTACTCTATCATCTCCAGGTTGTACAACCATTTTACTATAATCTATAGTACTAGCTTTAATTCTACAAGGAGTTCCTGTTTTAAACCTTCTAAGGTCTATTCCCATATCTATTAAGTTACCTGATAAATGCTCTGCTGATGCCATAGCATTAGGTCCACTACTATAGTTTACTTCACCTACTATTATTGAGCTTTTAAGGTATGTTCCTGTTGTTAATACAACAGTTTTTCCGTAGATTTTAATTCCGTTTCTTGTAACAATACCTTTAACTACATTTCCTTCAGTTATAAGGCTCATAACCTCATCTTGTTTTATTTCAAGGTTTTCTTGTTTTTCTAAAACCTTTTTCATTCTTTGTTGGTATTTAACCTTATCTGCCTGTGCTCTTAATGAGTGTACAGCAGGACCTTTTGAAGTATTTAGCATTTTAGATTGAAGATATGTTTCGTCTATGTTTTTTCCCATTTCTCCACCTAAAGCATCAACTTCACGAACTAAGTGTCCCTTAGCTGTTCCACCTATTGATGGGTTACAAGGCATAAAGGCTATACTATCGAGGTTCATAGTTATAACTAGGGTTTTCATACCCATTCTAGCTGCTGCAAGTGATGCTTCACATCCTGCATGACCAGCCCCTACAACTATAACGTCGTATTCCTTTGCTTTGTACATTTTATCACCTTACTTTCCTATACAAAAATCACTAAATATTTTATCTAATATATCCTCTGAATAAGCTTCTCCAGTTATTTCTCCAAGTTTAAGATAAGCATCTTTTAATTCAACAGATGCCATATCAAGTGGCATATTTATCTCTAGTGCATTAAGTCCACCTATTAAGCTTTCCTTAGCTTTAACTAAAACATCTCTATGTCTAACATTTGTTATATAAACATCTTTAACAGAAATGTGTCCACTATTTACAAGTGAAGCTATTTTATCTTTAACTTCCTCAACTCCACTTTCAGTATTTATAGATGTATATATAATATTTTCTTCACTAAATCTTTCTTTAATGTAGTTTAAGTCAAGATTGCTGTTAAGATCCATTTTATTAATTATAATTATAGCCTTTTTGCCTTTAACAAATTCTATAATTTCTTTATCCTGTTCCTCTAAAGCTCTTGAGTTATCAAGCATTAATATAACAAGGTCTGCTTTTTCAAGATATTCCTTACTTTTCTCAACTCCTATTTTTTCAACTAGGTCTTCTGTTTCACGAATACCAGCTGTATCTACAAGTTTTATAGGAATACCCTTTATATTAACATACTCTTCTATAACATCTCTAGTAGTACCAGGTATATCAGTAACAATTGCTCTTTTTTCTTGAAGCAATATGTTTAAAAGAGATGATTTACCAACGTTTGGCTTCCCTACTATAATAGTGTTTAATCCATCTCTATAAATTTTACCTGCATTTGAGTTTTCTATAAGAAGCTCAACTTCACCTATAACTTCTTTTACAGACTTTTTAACTTTTTCTGATACAACGTCTTCAACATCATCTTCTGGAAAAGCAACAGCTGCTTCAATGTGTGCTAAAGCATCAAGTAACTTACTTGAAACTTCTTTAACCTTTTTAGATGTTTTACCTTGAGCTTGTTCAAGTGCTATTTTAGCGCTTTCATCTGTTTTACTTCTAATAAGGTCCATAACAGCCTCTGCTTCTGAAAGGTCTATTCTTCCGTTTAAGAAAGCTCTTTTAGTAAATTCTCCAGGCTCTGATAGTCTAGCTCCTGAGTTTAAAACAGCTTCAAGTACCTTTCTAGTAGATACTACCCCTCCGTGACAGTTAATCTCTACAACGTCTTCCTTTGTATATGTTTTAGGAGACTTCATATATAAAGCTATACATTCATCTATTAGCTCCTCAGTAGATGTGTCTATAATATAACCGTATTTTACAGTATGGGAATCAAACTCTTTAAATTTATTCCCACTTTTTGTTCTATAAATTTTATCTAATATATTAAGGGCATCTTTCCCTGATATTCTTATTATCCCTATTCCGCCTTCTCCTGGTGCTGTAGCTATTGCAGCTATAGTATCATCTAAAAACATTTGTAACACCTCTTTTTAAAATCATTATTACATTATACCAAAAAACTAGTTATCCACAAAGTATATAATA
The DNA here is from genome assembly GCA_023389275.1 of Bacillota bacterium. Classification (GTDB taxonomy): domain Bacteria; phylum Bacillota; class Clostridia; order Clostridiales; family Caloramatoraceae; genus Clostridium_AB. Next base: position 45 of record JAEWEN010000102.1, on the reverse strand, counting down.
ATTTATATTCTACACTTTATCCACAGGAATATATAAACTTCTTTT
>JAEWEN010000082.1 GCA_023389275.1 Bacillota bacterium | reverse complement strand
AACCTATTACTTCTTTTACATTTGAAAAAAGCTTTGCTATAAAATAGTAACTATGCTGTTTTTTAAAGTTCATTTTCCATGCAGCTCCTTTCAGCATAATTAGCTATTATCTTTTGAACCTCAAGTGCTCTTTCATTTTCAAGACAAACTATACTATGACTTCCTCCTGCTGTATTTATAGTAACTTCTCTTAAATTATATTTTTTCATAATAGGCCCTTGACTTGTATTTATATACTGAACCCTACTCATTGGTATATAAATAATTTTTTCAAATAAAATACCATTTTTTATAGTTATCATATTCTCTGTAATAGAAAATTCCCATTGGTCATATAAAATTTTTGATAATTTTATTAAACGTATTAATTGATAAAAAACAACTATTAAAGGTAGCATACTTAAAATAAAAGATAACTTAACTAAGCTAGTAAAAAAATTTAATCCAAAATAAATACCTAGTGATAAAAGTATAGAAATAACAATATAAATTAAAGAATTTATATTCCAAACCTTAATAGCATTTACACATATTTTTTCCACCTTTTCCCTCCTCTCTTGTTAACATTATATTATCACTATAAATAAAAAAAACCTAGAAAAATCTAGGTTTTTTAAAAATCTATTTGACTTGATATATATTTCATATGAGTAGAACAGCCACCATTTTTAACTAGAACAACTTCTGCCATAATTCCAAGTGCTATTTCTTGTATTTTTCTTCCGCCTATAGCTAGTCCTATTGGAGAATAAACCTTTGATAAAAGTCTTTCTGATATTCCTTCACTTCTTAAATTATCAAATATTTCTTTTACCTTGTGTTTACTTCCTATCATTCCTATATATTTAGCATCACTTGTAATAACAGCTTTTAGGGCATCTTGATCTTGTTTATGTCCTCTTGATACCATAATTACATAACAGTTATCATTTATATTATAGTTTTGAAGATTTTCTGATACATTTCCACATATAAGCTCATCAGCTTCTGGAAATCTTTCCTTTGTACAAAAATCTTCTCTGTCTTCAAATATTGTAACTGAAAAGTCTAATGTTTTTCCAAACTTATAAAGCTCATGTGCAACATGTCCTCCACCTACTAAAAGTAGTTTTGGCTTTTGATTATAAACTCTTATAAAAACATGGGTTTTTGCTCCACATTTTGACATTATACTTGCATCTTGAGCTTTTTCAAAGGTATCAAAAACAAAAGATCCACATTTTCCCTCTTCCATACATTTTATAGCTTTTTCTATAACCTTAGCTTCAGTTTCTCCTCCACCTACACTTCCTATTATAGAAGCATCTTCGAAAATACCCATAGTTGCCCCAACTGTAGCTGGAGTTGCACCTTCTACATTTGTTACTATAGCCATTGCAACTTTTTTATTGCTTTTAATTTCCTGTGATATTCTAGCTAGTATGGTTTCCATTTTAATTCCTCCTAAAACTTAAATGAAGTATGCCTTCAAGGACCCCTCCTCCTATAGCTCTAGCTTTTTCTGATATCTCATAGCAATACTCAACTATTCCTCTTGGATCTGTATCTGCTATTTTTAAGCCTTTTTTTACATATGTACCATTTCGAATTAGTCCTCTTAAAGCTCCATCTAATTTACTTTTAACCGGTGTGCCTTCTATAGTAGCTATAACTTCATCTTTTTTAACAATATCTCCAATTTTTCTAATATGTTCTATTCTGCCTGTATCCGGTGCATTTATTACTCTTTCAACAGTAAATCCACCTATATTTCCAGGAGATCCTGTGTTAGGTATAGCACTTCCTTCTAAAATAAGTTTACCTAAATAATGTCCTCTTTTTGTTTCAACAACAGCGTCTACATCCACTCCTGCTGTAAATCCAGGACCTACACCAATTACTATAGGAGCCATATTTTTATGTGTTCCTATATTTTTCTTAGCAAGAATAGCATCTACTACTACATCAACTTTAAGTTTGTTTATTATTTCACATTCTCTATCTATTATAACAGGAATTTCATTGTTTTCAAACGCCTTTTTTATACCATTTTCATCCTTACACAAAACCCCTTTAACCCCTTCAACAATAGCTTCACCATTAAATATTGCATCAGCAAATGCTACTGTTCTTCTTATTACAAGAGGTTCTTCAATATCAAGTAAAATAACCTTAAAGCCACTTAAATGCAGTCTATGTCCTATACCACTGGCAATATCTCCAGCACCTCTTACAACTACTACTTTATTCATTTCTTTCCCTCCCTATAGCCTCATACTCTTCTAGGGTATCTATATCTATACCCTCTGTTGAACTATCTATTTCAACTTTGATTATATTTTCACATTGTTTTATAATTTCTCTGCCACCATTATCATTTTCAAGTAATAAAAACTTTTCTTTTAAAGAAGAAGGAAACGTAACAGGAGAAGATTTTTTACCATTATAAACTGGAATAACAATATTATTTTCAAAATTGGAAAGTAGTTTATTTATAGTTTCAGACTTTAAAAAAGGCTGATCTGATACTAAAAACATATAACCATCTACATTATCTTCACTTGATTTTTTAACACCTATTTTTATTGACTCACTTTGGCCAATTTCAGGTTGAGAATTGTAGCAAAAAGTTACATCATAATCTTTTACTATATTTTTCACTTCTTCCTTACTGTAAACAACTAAAACATTTTTCAAATGAGATAAAGTACACTGCTGAACTATATTCTCTACCATAGGCTTTTTATTTACATTCATTAAAAGCTTGTTTTGTCCCATTCTTCTTGAAAGCCCTGATGCCATAACTATACCTGATATATTAAAATACTCTCTTAAAAATATATTTTCATAAGTCGATGACAGAAAAACCCTACTTACATTAGTTAATTTCATAACCTTTCTTAAAAGATCCTTAGCTCTTTTTTGAGTAATTTCATTATCACATTTATTTACAACAAAAAACTTTTTACAGTTTTCAGGAGTTTCTTTAAAAAGGCCTTTATTATGATTTATTAAGTTTATTATGCAATTGTTATCTATAACATTTTCCAGGTTATACCCTGTTATATCTTTAAATATATCTTTTCTAAAACATATTTCATCTACTGTTTTATCAAGCGCCTCTACACCTATAACTCCTATATTAATATTAGTTTTTAATGGAATAATAGGCTCTCCTTCTTTACATGCTTTAATAGGCTTTTCCTTTGCACCATCTGCTTCTATTAAAATAAAGTTGTATAAATTTTTATCATATAAATCATCTAATAATTCTTTAGAAACACCTACTACCTTTCCACTTTCAATACCATTACCTAAAAGTGTTATTCCTTTTTTAGGCTTAAATAAATCTTCTTTATTTTTATCTAACATTACTAAGTTGTCATATCTATTTTCACCTTCAAAACGAATACGTGTAGTTGTAGTTACTAATACACTTCCAAATTGTTTTAAATTATAAGCAAGGGAAAACATTAAACTTGTTTTCCCTCCACCACCTACAAAGGTAATCATATATTTATTTTTAGGATTTAAACCTAAGGTTTTATACATTTCCATAAATAATCCTCATTATATTCCAAAAGGACAAACTGGATAATGGCATACCTCGCAATTTTGACATATACCGCCATGTGCAAGTAGTGCCATGTCTCTTTTAGTTAATCTATCACCTGCAATAATTCTTTTAAATACAAGATCAAAAACAGTTACTTTAAAAAACATTCCACATGCAGGAAGTCCAAGTAATGGCACATCACCTTTGTAAGCTACCATAAACATAGCTCCTGGAATTACTGGTGAGCCATATGTTACAACTTCATCTGCAACACTTCTTATAACACTAGAAGTTAAATCATCTGGGTCTACAGACATTCCTCCTGATGTTATAATAACTTCACATCCTCTGTTTAAAAGATCTTCTATACATCCTTTTATCATTACTTCATCATCTTTAGCAAATAATACATCCTCTACTGTACATCCATAATCAACAGCTTTTTGACGAAGAAGAGGACCAAATTTATCTTTTATAATACCTTCATAAACCTCTGTTCCAGTAACTACTACACCTATTTTAAGGCTTTTTACTGGTTTTATAGAAACTATACCTTGATATTTTTTGCAAATCTCTTCAACTTTTTCTATTTTTTCTATTTCTGTAACTAAAGGAATAAGCTTTGCTGCTCCAACAAGTTTACCTTTTTCAACTAAGGTGTTTGTATGAAGTGTTGCAAGTACAATTCCCTCTAATTCATTTATCTCAAGAAGAGCTTCTGTATTAATTTTTAGTAGCCCTTTTTCTTTTGCAATTAAATTTATTTTTCCCTCATGAGGACCTACTAATTCTAATCCACTTCCTGCTGCAGCATTTGCTATTCTTTGTGATGCATCATTTTCGTGAATTGTATTTTCATCAAGCTCTAATATGTATATATGGTTTTTCCCCATACTTTTAAGCTCTTCAATATCCTCTTCCCTAACAACATGTCCTTTTTTAAAAGCGGCACCTTTAAATTCTCCAGGAACAATTTTTGTCATATCATGTACTAAAACCATTCCTACTGCGTCTTCTATTTTAACTTTTTTAATCATACACCCTTACTATTAAAAATATTTTTAATAGTTTCCTCCTTCCTCGACCCTTTTATACTTCTTTTTTCTTAAGTATCTGTCAAAATTCTTATTTTAATTATAACAATAATATTCCGTTATATCAAACGAAGTATTCCCCTTTTTCGATTATTTACAATAATTTTAATATTTTTGAAAAATATTGTTAAATATTAATCATTTATTTAATTACTGTATTATTTTGATATACTTTTACTTAACTTATTAAATACAAAATTTAGGAGGACTCATTTATGAATATTAAAAAAATGGTCTTAACCGGTCTTTTAATGGCATTTGCAATTTTAATCCCTCTTACTATGGCAATAAAAATAGTTATACCTCCATTTTTTAGTGCAACCTTAGCATCACATGTTCCTGTTATGCTAGCTATGTTTTTAGGTCCATTTTCAGCTATTGCTGTTGCAGCAGGTAGTGGAATAGGATTTTTAATAACACTAGGTCCTATTGTAGCAGCTAGAGCATTTATGCACATAGGAGTATCACTAATTGGAGCTTATATGATTAAAAAAGGATTTTCTTTTTGGCCTATGATGTTAATTCTTGCACCTATTCACGGAGCGTTAGAATCACTTGTTGTACTGCCTTTTGGATTTGACTTTTATAAAGCTTTTGTAGTTGTTGGAATTGGAACTGTGCTACATCACTTAATGGATTCAGCAATAACAAGATTAGTACTTCCTGTTATGAAATTTGCATCAAGTGACTTTAATAAAACCTTAGAAAAAGCTATATAACAAAAACCTATTAAGCTTAAATTAGCTTAATAGGTTTTTTAATAAATTAAATGTTAATTACAAATAATAAAATCAAATATTATATTATGGAGAAATAAAAATGTTTGATTTTGAAAAACTATTAATAACACACTGTAGTCCAACTTTTGCAGGTATTAAACCTTCAAATTTATTAACTATTTCTAAAAAACAATGTTCTAACATAAATTCTTTAATTACTTTATACAACAATATATTAAATAATAAAAACATTTATATAAGTGTTATTAATGAAGAAAAAGACTTTTATCTTCTTCTTGTATATAACAAAAACTTTCTTTGGGATTTATTAAATATTAAAAACTATAAAAATCTTTTAATATCATATGGTTATTGTTTTAAAGATTTAAATTATTTGCTAAATACCTTAAAGCTTAGATTTACAAAATGTAATTTTCCACATGAAATAGGAGCTTTTTTAGGATACCCATACACTGATATTATATGTTTTATAAATAATAAAGGTAAAAACTATAAAGCCATAGGAGCTTGGAAGGTTTATTCAAGTTTAAGTTACTCTTTATTTATATTTGAAAAATACTCAAAATGTAAAAATTTATTTTATAATATGATTTTATCTGGTATGAGCTTTAAAGATATTATTTATATAATTTAAAATTTTCCATCCCATTTATACTTTTTAATATCTACATAGTTATCTACAACCTTTACCCCTTCACTTTCAAGTAAAAGTTTTTGTGCATCACTTCCTCCAAAAGCAAAGCTCGATGCAAGTCTTCCTTCTTTATTAACTACTCTATGACAAGGAATTGTGCTTTGAGAAGGATTTTTATGAAGCGCATATCCTACTGCCCTTGATGCTCTTGGACTTTCAGCAAGAAAAGCTATTTGACCATATGTTGCTACCTTTCCCTTAGGAATTTTTTTAACTATTTCATAAACTTTATTATAAAAACTCATTTATCCTCCTAAAAAAACACCTTAGGAAATTCCTAAGGTGTTTTAATTTAATTAAATTTAGGCTCTGAAACTTTATTTCCAGCTACAAATCTTTCAATTATATTTCTGTCATCCCCTATATAAATATATCTTTGAACTCTTTCTTCAATTGTTCTCTCATTTACATCTTCTAGGGAAGTATCATCTATTATTAAAGCGTCAAAATCATATCCTTCCTCAAAGCTTCCTACTTTTCCAAAGAATTTACCTCCACCTTTAGTTGCAAGATAAAATACCTCTGGAGTAGATAAAAACTCATTAAATTCAGAATAATTTGGATTTTCTACCCACTTCATTTTTGAAATTTGAACTGCATTAACCATAACACTTGGAATTGAAACATTATGTCCACCTGATATATCTGAAGCAAGCCCAACTGGAACTCCTGCTTTAATTAGCTTTCTTATAGGAGAAATACCACTTATTAAGTTACAGTTTGAATGTGGTGAGTGTGCAACAAATACATTATTTTTAGCCATTAAAGCTATTTCCTCATCTGTTAAATGTACACAGTGAGCCATAATAGTTGGTTTTTGTCCAAACATTTCAAATCCATTATATACCTCAGCATAGTTAGGTGATTCTGGATGAAGCTCTTTTACCCATTCAATTTCTCCTTTATTTTCTGATAAGTGAGATTGTATAGGTACATTGTACTTTTTAGAAAGCTGTGAAAGCCCCTTCATTAAATCTGGTGTACAAGTTGGAACAAATCTAGGTGTTATTATAGGTTTAACAAGGTCATATTTATTAGATACTTTTTGTAAAAACTTTTCAGTATCATTTATAGAATCTTCAGTATTTTCAATATAAAAATCTGGACAGTTTCTATCCATATTAACTTTTCCAACATAAGCAGAAAGACCTGCTTCATTTAAAAGATCCATTAATATTTCTGAAGAATTTGAATGAATTGTAGCAAATAAAACTGATCTTGTAGTTCCATTTTTCCACAGTTCATAAACTACCTTTTTATAGGCACGTGTAGCATAATCTTCGTCGCTATACTTAGACTCTTCAGGGAAAGTGTAAGTTTCAAGCCAAGGAAGAAGCTCCATGTCTATACCAAGACCTCTGTTAGAAAATTGTGGTGCATGAAAGTGCAAATCAACAAATCCAGGGATAATTAGTTTACTTCCATAGTCTGTTACTTTAGCATCTTTGTACTTCTCAGGTAAAGCTTCAAAAACACCTTTAACAGTTTTTCCTTCTACCACTATATATCCGCCTTTAAAAATAGAGTATTTACCAAACTCAGGAGTAAATACAATATCACCTTTATAGGCATTTAGTTGATAATTTGTGCAAGCCATTTAAAATCAACTCCTTAAAAATTATTTACTTTTATATATTTAATTATATATTTTATTAATAATTTATTCAAGATTAATGATTCACCTCTTCCATATAGTAAATTATTTCTTACTTTTTACCATTATAAATGTTATAATACTTGTATACTGAATAGTAATATAATTATTAAATATTAAAATTTTTATACTATTTTTTACAAAGAAGGTGATATTTTAATGAGTGAAATGTATACGCCAGAAAAATTAATACTGTTTTTTTCTTTTATACTTATACTTGGAGTTATTTCTACTAAGTTTTCAACAAAACTTGGAGTTCCATCTTTAGTGCTCTATGTTGTAGTAGGAATGTTTTTAAATGCATTTATATATTTTAATAATGCTAAATTAACTCAGCTATTTTCTACAATAGCTCTTGTAATAATACTGTTTGATGGTGGATTTAAAACCAAATGGAGTAGCATAAAAAATATTATTCCAACTGCTACTTCCCTTGCAACTCTCGGTGTTTTTATAACAACACTTATTACAGCAGTTTTTGCTAAGTTAATCCTAAACTTCGATTGGATTAATTCACTTCTTTTAGGAGCAATTGTTAGCTCTACAGATGCTGCAGCAGTTTTTGCTGTCTTAGGAGATAAAAATATTAAGCCAAAAGTTACATCAACTTTAGAAATAGAATCTGGTAGTAACGATCCTATGGCTATTTTCTTAACTGTTTCTATAATATCTGTTATAAATGGTGGTGGAAGTTTCAGTATATCAATACTTTTCTTATTTTTATGGCAAATGGTAATAGGAGCTATATTAGGATATCTTTTCGGAAAGGTGTCATTTTATATAATAAATAAAATAGACACAGATTCTTCAGGACTTTGTTCTGTTTTAGTTCTTTCACTAGCATTTTTATGTTTTAGCTTAGTTGCTGTTATAAATGCAAGTGGTTTCTTAGCTGTTTATATTATGGCTATTTATTTAGGAAATAAAGGTATATCATATGGATATTCAGTTGAAAAGTTTAGTGATGGATTAGCTTGGATTATGCAAATATCAATGTTTGTTTTACTTGGACATTTAGTATTTCCAAATGAGCTTATAAAGTATATTGTTCCATCTTTACTTTTATCACTCTCTTTAATGCTAATTGCAAGACCTATTGGAGTATTTATAGCAACATTATTTTCAAAATTTACTTTTAAAGAAAAAATATTTATATCCTGGGCAGGTCTTAAAGGAGCTGTTCCTATAGTTCTTGGAACATATCCTATAGTAAATGGTTTGCCTAATAGTTCAGAAATATTCAATGTAGTGTTTTTCATTGTTTTAAGTTCTGCACTTGTACAAGGCTATACTTTAAATCCTCTTGCTGAAAAGTTTAATCTTTTAGAAAAAGGACTTCCTAAAATCAAACACTCACTTGAGTTAATATCTGTAGGTATATGTAAAAAAGATATGATTCAAGTTTATTTAGGAGATGAATCTTCTTCCATTGGAAAAACAATAAAAGATCTTTCTCTTCCTGAAAAAACCTTAATATCTGCAATAGTTAGAAATGATGAAATTTTAACTCCTACTGGAAGTACTGTACTTAATGAAGATGATATTTTATATATTTTAACACCTAAAGAACATAGGGAAGCTACTAAAGAATCACTAATATAAAAAAAGAACCTCTAAAAAGAGGTTCTTTTTTTATATACTATAGGTTAACTTTTGCAAGTATTGAAGCTTCTACTTCGTTAACTTTTGATTCAATTTCTTTAACTTTAGCTGAAAGTTCTGCAACTTTAGCTTCGTCTTTAATTGATCCAAGGTTGATCTTTACGTTGTAAAGAGCTGATATAACTGCTGTTCTAGCCATCATAGCTGCAACAGCTCCGTCTGTAACTGCGTTTTGGTTTCCTTTTTCTACCATAACTTCAGTGTATTTCATGAAGTTGAAAGCTGCTTCTGCAACTGATAGTGGAACTTCTGCTGCTTCTACGATAGCTGCTTGCATAGCTGCGCTTCTAGCTGCTTTTTCTTCGTCAGTAGCTTTTGGCATTTTCATAGCTTTCATGAATTCGTCAAATGAATCAGCATCTTTGTCGATGTCTGCAACGAAACCAGCTGTAGCTTTAGCTGCGATTTCTTTAACTTCTTTCATTTCAGCTTCTACTTCTTCGTAACCTTTTTTACCAATTGTAAGTCCTGCTACCATTTCTACTAGTGCTGCTGAAATACTAGCGCTTAGTGCTGCTATACTTCCACCACCTGGTACTGGTGCATCTGATGCTGTTGCTTCTAGGAATTCTTTAATAGTTTTGTTTGCTAACATTATTTATATCCCCCTTTAAATTATGTAAATATTATTTAACAGTTTTAAACTGTATGTTAACCACTTAAAAATAAGTCATAATAACTAAATATATATATTTACTACAAATATTAGTACTATATCCATACTTTCATATACATTATATTACCTTAGACAACTTCTTTCAAGAACTTATTTTTACAGCAAGCTAATTATAGCTTATATTTGTGTATTTTTACTATATTCCACTTAATTCAATGGGTAATTTATGGATTAATATCTATAAATTTAAAGTTTACAACATCAAATAAACCTTTATCTGTAAGCTTTACATCAGGTATTACAGGAAGAGCCATAAATGCAAGTGTCATAAAAGGATCTACTCCTTTTGATACATTTAAATCCCTTGATATTTTCATCATTATATTTAACTTTTCATCTACCTTTTCAAGTGGCATTTCACTCATAAGACCAGCTATAGGAAGAGCAAGTTCTTCTTTTATCTCTCCACTACTACTTATTACAACACCTCCACCTAAAGCTTTTATTCTGTTTATACAGTTTACAATATCTAAATCATTATCTCCTATTACTATTATATTGTGACTATCATGTGCTACAGTAACTCCTATTGCTCCATTTTCTATACCAAATCCTTTAACAAGAGCTACTGATGTTGTTGACTTTCCTGTATGTCTTTCTACTAAAACAATTTTTTTAATATCAGAGTTTTTAGTTATTTTAAAGTAGTTATTTTCAATTTCAACGTTTTCTTCAGTAAGTTTTGTAACAAGGCTATGATCTATAATTTCTATAACCCTTGCCTTGTTTGATTTAAGTTTTAAATCAATGTCCTTTTCTTTAAAATCTTTTATGTTAACTTTTGATAATACCTTATTAGAAATTATATTTTCAAAAGTTTCTGTACATTTATTATTCTCTGCTACTAATTTACCTTTTTTAAATACTTTTTCAACTTTTATATTATTAATGTCATTAAAAACAATAAGATCTGCTAAATATCCTGGAGCTATTGCTCCTAAGTTTTTTAAACTGTAACACTCAGCAGTATTTAAACTTGCCATTTTTATAGCATCTATTGGATCAATTCCTTTTTCAATTGCCATTCTAACATTATTATCTATATGTCCCCTTGATAATATGTCCTCTGGATGTTTATCATCTGTGCAAAATAAACATCTTCTTAAATTATCCTTTGTAACATATGGCACTAAATCATTTAAGTTTCTAGCTGCTGTACCTTCTCTTATTTGAATATACATACCTTTTCTTAATCTATCTATCATTTCTTCCTTTGTTGAACATTCATGCTCTGTTTTAACACCTGCTGCAACATATGCATTTAATTCTTTTTCTTTTATTAAAGGTCCATGTCCGTCTATAATTTTATCCTTTGCAATACCTATTTTATTAATTATTTTTTCATCTCCATTAATAACACCTGGAAAATCCATTAACTCCCCAAGACCTAGTACCCTTGGATGGTTTATATATTTTTTAAGTTTTTCAGAATCTAAATTTGCTCCTGATGTTTCAAAATCTGTTGCAGGTACACAGGAAGGTAGCATTACATAAACATCTATAGGAAGATTTTCTGTAGAATCTAATATATATTCTATACCATCAAGTCCACAAACATTAGCAATTTCATGAGGGTCTGCTATTATTGTAGTTGTTCCAAGAGGAAGTATATGTTTTGAAAACTCACTAGGTGAAACCATTGATGACTCTATATGAACATGTGCATCTATAAATGAAGGTGATACATACTTTCCTGAAACATCAATTTCACTTTCTCCTTTATAATCTCCTATTCCTACTATATATCCGTTTTTTATTCCAATATTTCCTTCTAAAATTTCATTTGTAAATACGCTTACTATTTTTGCATTTTTAATTACTAAATCACATTTTTCTTTTCCATTAGCTGAATTTATTATAGAAAGCATAACTATCATCTCCTAAAAATTTAGGGCTCAATTAAATTAAGCCCTAATTATTTTTATTTATTTTCTTTTTCTTTAAGTGCTTTTAAAAGTCTTTCAGGAGTTACAGGAATTTCTGTTACTCTAACTCCTACAGCATCATATATAGCATTTAAAACAGCTGGTGCTACAGAAACCATTGTAGGTTCTCCTATACCTTTTGCTCCAAAAGGTGCTGTGTTTTCAGGGTCTTCTATAATTATATTTTTAACTCTTGGAATATCCATTGCTGTTGGTATAATATAATTTGCAAACCTTGGATTAGTTATAGCACCATTTTTAAGTTTTATTTCCTCAAATAATGCATAACCAACTCCCATAGCAAATCCACCATCCATTTGCCCTTCAACAAGCTTTGGATTTATAGCACGCCCAACATCTTGTGCATGTGCTGCATCAATTATTTCAACTCTACCTGTATCTGTATCTACTTCAACTTCAACTACACATGCATTAAAAGTATATGGCCAGTAAGGAATCCCTTGTCCATCTTCATCTAATTGAACTGTTTGAGCAACAAACTTTCCGTGGCACTTTACACTTCCTCTTATTTTACCTATCTCCTCAAAAGTTATTCCTATACTAGGATAAGTTTCAAGATATACTCTTGAATTTTTAAAAGCATATCCAACATCACTATTAAGTTTTAGCTCTTGTCTTGCTATTTCTATTATTTCTGCCTTTAAAGCTTCAGCTGCTCTTTTAATAGCGTTTCCTGTATTATAAGTTTGTCTACTTGCCGCTGCTGTTCCAGCATCTACTGTTAAAGAAGTGTCATCACCTTCAAATATAACATCATCAAATTCTACACCTAAAACCTCTGCTGGTATTTGACTTAAAACAGTTTTTGCCCCTTGTCCAACTTCAGCAGCTGCTGCATAAACCACTATTTTTCCGTCTTCTCTAAGCTCTACATGTGCCTCTGATACATCTGGGAATCCATTTCCATAACCAGTTCCATAAAAAGCACATGACATACCTTTTCCTCTTTTTTTCATTTATTTTTCCTCCCCTTTAAGATTCATAGCATCTAAAACTGCTTCAAAACAACGTTTAAGTGGAACACTTTCAGTTAGTATTTGACCTGTTGCAGTTACTGAACCTTCTTTAAATAAGTTTTTCATTCTTATTTCTATAGGGCTTATACCTAATTTTTCAGCTAGTATGTCCATTTGCTGTTCATAAGCTATTGGAACCTGTGTTGCTCCAAATCCTCTCATAGCACCTGCAAAAGGATTGTTAGTGTAAACAGCCATACTATCTACTTTAACATGTGGAACTTCATATGGACCTGTAACATGAACCCCTGACTTTCTTAAAACACTAAATGCCCATGATGCATAAGCACCAGAATCTCCAACTATTCTAGCTTCTAGAGCATGAAGTTTACCATCTTTTTTAACTCCTGTTTTTACATATATTTTTTCAGCATGTCTTTTAGAGTGAGCTATAAATGATTCATGTCTTGAATAAATAGTTTTAACTGGTCTTTGTAATGTATGTGCAGCTAAGGCTAAATGAATTTGAGCCATAGTGTCTTCACGACCACCAAAAGCGCCTCCTACTGTAGCATTTAAAAGTCTTATTTTCTCTTTATCAACTCCAAGTGCCTCTGCAACTTCTAATCTATCAAAATGTTGATATTGAGTTGCATAAATTAAAACTACTGTTCCATCTTCATCTATATAAGCAACTCCTGCTTCAGGTTGAAGGAAAGCTTGATCTATTTGTGGAACTGTATATGTGTTTTCAGCAATTTCATCACACTCTTCAAAAGCTTTATCTATATTATCTTTTCCAAATCCTTTTCTAATTTTAAAGTGGTATAAAAGATTATCTACACCATCGTGTACCTTTGGAGCTCCTTCTTTCATAGCTTCTTCAGGATCAAAAACAGCAGGAAGCTCTTCATATTCAACTTTTACTAGTTTAAGTGCTTTTTCTGCTATTTCATTTGTTTCAGCTACAACAAAAGCTATAGGATCTCCTACTCTTCTAACCTTTTTACTAGCAAACACTTCATGGTCCTTAAACATAACACCATGTGCATTTTCACCTTTAACATCCTTTGCGGTAAAAACCTTTACAACACCTTCCATTTCCTCTGCTTCTTTAATATCTACTTTAATATTAGCATGAGGCATTTTAGATCTTAAAGTTTTTCCGTATAACATATTGTCCATATAAACATCTTGAGGATAAATAGCTTTTCCTGTAACTTTAGCTATAGCATCTTTTCTTAAATGACTTTTTCCAATAACGTTTAAACTCATAATTACTTATCCTCCTTCTTTTGAAGATATTCAGATGCTATATGAACTGCATCTACTATTTTAGTGTATCCTGTACAACGACAAAGGTTACCTGATATTCCTTCTCTTATTTCTTCTTCAGTTGGATTTATATTTTTATCTAATATGGCTTTTGTAGCAAGAACCATACCAGGTGTACAATAACCACACTGTACTGCCCCTGCTTCTAAAAATGCTTCTTGAATAGGATGTAGTTTATCTCCATCTTGAAGACCTTCGATAGTAGTTATTTCTCTACCATTTGCTTGAAAAGCCATAACCATACATGAGTTAACTACTTCCCCATCCATTATTATGGTACAAGCACCACATTCACCTTCACCACAGCCTTCTTTAGCTCCTGTAAGATGAAGTTTATCTCTTAAAAGATCAAGTAGTCTTAAATCTTCCTCTACTTCTACTGAAACACTTTTACCATTTACCTTTAAATTAACAGTTTTCATTTATTATCCTCCTAAATATAAACTAGTTAGCTACTACTTAACTTGACTTAAGGCTTCATTAACAGCATTTATAAAGCAACCTTTAACAGCTTCACTTTTAAATTCACAAGTACTTCTTCCATCAAGTCTTTCCTTTATATGATTTGAAAATTTATCTGCTGCTTTTTTTATAATTTCACTGTCAATTTTATTTCCTATAAACATAGATTCTAAAATATTTTCTTCCTCTGGATATCTTGATAAAGAACCTGAGCCTACTTTAAACTCTTCACAAATTCCATTATTAAGTATTAAGCTAACTGCTACACTTAGTCTTGATATAGCTAGTGCATTTCTAAGCCCTAGCTTTGAAAACCCACTTCCTGAATTTTCGCCTTTTTTATTTATCTTTACTGAGTAAAGAATTTCATAAGGCTCTATATTAACTATACCTTTACCACTATACATGTCTTTTAATTTAATCTGTCTTTCCCCATTTAAAGATTTAATAACACATGTAGCATCTAATGCTAAAAGTGGTGGCGCAGTATCTGCTGCTGGTGAACCATTTGCTATGTTTCCTCCAATAGTACCTTTATTTCTAATTTGTGGAGAACCAACTAAGTGTGCAGCTTTTGCTAGTCCTTTAAACTCCCTATCTATAATACTATTTGTCCACAAATCAGTAAAGGTTGTACATGCCCCAATTTCTACATAATTTTCATTTTCTTCAATAAATCTTAAATCTTTTAATGAAGAAATATCTATTAGCGCTTCTGGGCTTATTTTTCCTTCTTTTAGTTCAATTACAATATCAGTTCCCCCTGATATTATTTTTGCATTTTCTTTATAGTCATTTAAAAGAACTAGTACTTCCTCTAGTGAAGAAACATTAAATACATTTTTTAAACTCAAAGTTTAACCCCCTTTATGCTTTTTAAATCATTATCAAAATCATTATTATATATATGTTTAAGATAATCATACAGTATTTATTTTTGCTATAACAAACCTAGCTATAGCTTATAATGTAATACTTTCTACCTAATACCTTTTAATAACTTTATAATATTTAATATATTGTAGATTTTTACGAACATTCACTTAGTATTCTCCCCTCCTTCTTACGCTTTATGTTTTTTTCATATATATACGTAAAATGTTTTTTTATATATTTTTATATTTTTTAAAACATTATATTTGTGAATTAATATTGAATTTTCGCTGTATAACAAAAAATAAAAGAAAGAGTATATAAATTTTTATATACTCTCTCTTCTATACTAATATTTTTATATTAACTTTTTAAATATATATTATAAATTAATTTATACTATTTCAAAAATTTGTATATTTTATACAATAAAGTTCAAACATTTTTATAGTTTTTCTTATTTTCTTTCTATTATAGTTTTTATAAATTTTTATAATTACTTTTTTGAATAATTATTTCTACTTTCACCACGGATATTTGAAAAAACATCTACTAAATTTAATGTTTCAACTGCCTTTTCAAGTTCTCCTAATTTAAAATATGTATCTGAAAGCTCTTTATAAAGATTTTTTACACCTGGATTTATATTAATTGCTTTTTCATAATCATTTATTGCATTTTGAAAATCATCTAAATACTTATAACAATCTGCTCTTTTACTATATATATCACCTAATAAATTATAGTCTTTGTTTTCAACTACCTTATCAAAACAAAATATAGCATCACTATAAAGCTTTTTTTCCATAAGTACCTCACCTTTATGATGATTAACTTTTTTAACATTATAATTATAATCTATTGCTAAATTAAAGTCCTCTAATGCTTTATCATACTCTTTAATATCCTTATAAAGCTCTCCCCTTAAATAATAATATTCACCTGATTTATTTATCTCTAAAAGAATAGTTAAATCTTCTATTGCCTTTTTATACTTTTTTAATCCTAAATAAGCAACCGCTCTATAATAATAGTAGTCATAGTTATTTTCTTCTTTTTTAATTGCATGTGTTAAATAATGTACAGATTCTAAATACTTTTCCTTAGTACATAATACTCTTCCTAAATGAAAATGTCCATTAGGCATATCACTATAAAGCTCTATATACTTTTTAGAGTACTTTTCTATATCGTTATAAGCACCACATAAAAAGCATGTATTTAAAAATATATCAAAATAATGCGGATTTGTTTTTACTAATTTTACTAAAGATTTAAAATCCTTAGCAGCTTTATCTTCCATTTCAAGCTTTAAATAAATAGCCCCTCTTTTAAAATAAGCAAGGGCATTTCTTCTATCTAATTTTATAACACAATTAAAATCATTTAAGGCATCAATATAATTTTCAGCAAGCATTTGTATTTGACCTCTTAAAAAATATGCTTCTATACGAAAATCATTTACTTTTACAGCAAGGTTTAAATCTCTAATTGCACTTTCATATTTTTCTAAAATACAATAAGCCTCTGCCCTTATAACTAAAGCTTCATAGTACTTTGGTTTCTTTATTAAAAGTGGCGTTAAAATACCTATAGCCTCTGCTGCTCTACTATTTTCTAAAAAATCCTTAGCCTGTTTTATTATATCTTTGGCTTCTTTTACATTAGAAAAAACATCGAACATTCTCCCACATCTCCCACTTAACCTGATATATAATATTTTCCATTTATATCTATATTTTACTACATTATATAGTTTGGTCAAATTATTATTAATAATTTTTATATAAAATACTCCATAAGTATAAAAATTGGCTATAATTAATATAAAGATTATTTTTTAATTAAAAAAATTTACTTTAAAGCTTTAATGCGTTATATTTATAGTATGATATCCCTAATCTTTAACAAAATATAGCGTATGCTTTACAAACATATTAAGTTAGGAGAGATTTAAATGAATATGGGAAGAAATGACTTATGCTGGTGTGGAAGTGGACTTAAGTATAAAAAATGTCATATAGACTTTGATAATAAATTAAAGGAACTAGAAAACCAAGGTTTTTTTGTTCCGCCTAGACATATAATCAAAACTAAAGAACAAATAGAAGGAATAAGAAAAAGCTGTGAAATTAATAATGCTGTTTTAGACCTAGTAGAAAAAAATATAAAAGAGGGAATGAGCACTGAAGAAATTGATAAACTAGTTTATGAATATACAGTTTCAAAAGGAGCTATTCCTGCACCTTTAAACTTTGAAGGCTATCCAAAAAGCGTATGCACATCTATTAATGATGAAATATGCCATGGGATACCTAATGAAAATATAATACTAAAAAACGGTGATATTATAAATGTAGATGTTTCTACTATTTATGAAGGATATTATTCTGATGCTTCAAGAATGTTTATAATAGGTGAAGCTAGTGAAGAAGCTAAAAAATTAGTAGAAGTTACAAAGGAATGTTTATATAAAGGTATAGAAGCAGTTAAACCTTTTGGATTTTTAGATGACATTGGATATGCAATTCAAACACATGCTGAAAGTCATGGATACTCTGTTGTAAAAGACTTTGGAGGACATGGAATAGGAGTAGATTTTCATGAAGAACCATTTGTACCTCACTTTGGAAACAAAGGGGAAGGTATGATTTTAGTTCCTGGTATGGTTTTAACAATAGAACCTATGATAAATATAGGATCTCCTGAAGTTGTAATTGATGAAGATGACGAATGGACAGCATTTACAGAAGACGGTTCCCTATCAGCTCAATGGGAACACACAATACTTATAACTGAAACAGGAGTAGAAATACTAAGTAAATAATGTACAAACTTTTTTAAACTAAGAAGGTGATAAATTGAAAAATATATACAAAGCTCTATTAAACAATGTTAATGAAGGAGTTGAATCTGTTGTTTTAACATACCTTAGATTTAATAGTGAAAGAGCAGGAAAAATAGAGAAAAAATTACTTCTATCTTTAGAAGATATAGAAAAAAATCCATTAAATCTACCTAGTGTCTTATTAGATGGTATAAATCTATCTTTAAATACAGGTAAAGTAGAAACTGTAAGTATTGAAGATAATTTAAAAGTATTTATAGAACCTGTAGTTCCAGAGCCTCGTTTAATAATATTTGGAGGTGGACATATTGGAAAACCTCTTTGTGAATTTGCGTCTAGAGTTGGATTTTCTGTTGTACTTGTAGATGACAGACCTTTTTTTGCAAACACAAATCGCTTTCCAGATGCTAGAGAGGTTATATGCGAGTCTTTTGAAAAAAGCTTTGATAGAATAAATCTTACAAAGTCTGATTTTGTAGTTATTATTACAAGGGGACATAGACATGATGGATTAGTACTACGTAAAATTTTAAACTATGATTTACCATATGTAGGTATGATAGGGTCAAAACGTAGAGTACGTGGTATGATGGAAGAACTTAAAGGTGAAGGATATAGTGATGAAAAGCTAAACTCTGTAAATGCACCTATAGGTCTTAGTATAGGTGCTATAACACCTGATGAAATAGCAATATCAATAGTATCTCAACTTATATTATATAAAAATAAAGGTGTTATTACTAAATTTGGTAGAAGCTTTAGCTTCCCTGAATTTGATAGAGATGTTGCTGAAAAAATACTTAATGAATCATCTATGCCAAGTTCTAACTTAACAATACTTTCATCTAAAGGATCTGTACCTAGAAAATCAGGTGCAAAAATGATTGCTTATTATGATGGTACAAGTGTTGGTAGTATTGGTGGAGGTTGTAGTGAAGCAGGAGTTATAACAAAGGCTCGTGAAATTATGACTGAGGAAAAAGGACAATTTATTATAGAACATGTTGATATGACAGGTGAAGTTGCAGAATCAGAAGGAATGGTTTGTGGCGGAACAATGGAAGTTCTTATTGAAGTAATTTAAAAAGAGAGGGATTAACCCTCTCTTTTTTATTGATTATCTTCACTTAAAGATTTTTCTAATTCATTTTTTAACTCTTCTATTTTTACAAGTTCTTGCTCTTTACTTTTAAGAGTCTCTACACTACTGTTATATTTTTGTACAACTTCTTCATGTTGAGTGCTTGATACTTTACCCTGTGACCCTACAGCGCTACCAATAAATATTCCTATAAATAAGCCTAATATACATGTAATTATCGTAAATTTTTTACTCATAATATGTACCTCCTAAAAACACTTTTTACAAGCACCATATCCTCGTGCTTTTGCTTGTCCAATTGTTACTTTTGTTGCTTTATTAGGATTCATATTTCCACAGTTATTTCTTATATGATATTTAGACCCTGTTGCTGAAAGCCATACCATTTGTCCTACTTTTTCACTTGAATTACTTTGTGATTTAGACTTTGAACTAGATGTTTTTACAGCGTTATTAGAACTTGTATTATTATCATTTGATTGAGATTTTTCTTCTATTTCTGCTTTAGCTTTCTCTTCAGCCTCTAGTTTTGCCTTTTCCTCAGCTTCTATTCTAGCTTTTTCTTCAGCTTCCTTAGCTAATCTAACTTCTTCATCTTTTTTAAACTTTTCTTGTTTTAATTTTTCAACTTCCATAGATTCTTTTTCTATATTAGTAGTTAAAGAAGCTATTTCACTTTGAACTTTTTCTTGTTTTAATACAACTGAGTTATAATCTGCCTCTGGTACATATCCACTAGCAGATCCTCCAAAACCAAGTATTCCTCCTAGAACAAGAGATATTATTATACCTTTGTACTTCTTGAATAAATTCATTTTTCTCCCCCTTATAACATATTTTCCTAATAAATTATACAATATATATTATTTTTTTCAACACTATGCAAAACAAAAACTACTACATATAAATGTAGTAGTTTTTATCTAAATATAAATTATTAAAATCCACATTGAAGTACATCTTGTATTATTTTCTTTTCTATTTGAAGGTCTGCCTCTTTTAAATAATCAAGACCTTTAATTCCACCTGTTAATACATTATCTACAAGATATCCATATTCCATTCCTCTTTGTAGTTTTGTAGTTATTTCAAATGTAGTATTATCCACTTTTGTAAATGGTTCACTTTCTCCTAAATACTTATTCATTAAATCTACCTTTTTAGGTACATTTTCAGAATTAAACTTAATTTTTATACTAACTTCTTTTTCAGAGTCAACTAATGCAATTAAAGGATCAACTCTTTCACCGTTATATGTTAACTCTACTTTATTATTTAAAAACTTAGTTATTTCCCCATCTGTTATATTGTCCTTTTCTTTAGAGTCAGCTAAACATCCTACTAAAAAAGTAGTTATTAAAACTACAAATAAAATAATTTTACTAATCTTTTTCATTATTCTTTTTCCTTTACTATAACTTCTTCTGTATATTCACCACATTTTTCACAGTAATATTTTATTTTAACCTCCTGGCCACATTTTTCATGAAGTAAGGTTTTATTACAACCATCTAAATATTTATTAGCCCACATAATCATAGAATAAAATATATCTTTAAAGTCTTCACCTTTTTCAGTTAAAATATATTTATATCTTGGAGGATGATTAGTATAAAGCTCTGATTTTATAAGCTGATTTTCCTCTAAAAGTTTTAACCTGTTTGATAAAATATTTGTAGGTATAGGTGATAGAATATTTAAAAGGTCTTTATATATATTAACTCCTTTAAAAATTCTATGAAGAACAAGTAATGTCCACTTATCTCCTACAATATTTAATACATGTGCTAAATTACATTTTAAATTGTAATTTAATTTCATTTAAACCACCTCAAACTATTTTGCAGAATCTATTAAGTATTTCATTGTATCCTCATCCATAGCCCCTGGCTGATATACTTTTATATTTCCTTCTTTATCTATTATAAACGTAGTTGGATATGCATTTATATAATACATTAAACTTATTTCATATTCATTTTCCTTTGTATCAAAAACTACTGGGAAAGTATATGAGTTATCCTTTAAAAACTTTTTAATATAATTTTCATCTTTTTCCTTACCTAGCTCTGGTGCTGCAACACCAAGTACTATAACATCACCTTTATTTTCACCATAATGTTTATAAACCTTTTCAAGCTCTGGCATTTCTACCTTACAAGGCCCGCACCATGTAGCCCAAAAGTTTAAAAATACTACTTTTCCTTTATAATCACTTAATTTATGTTTAACTCCATATTGATCTATTGCTTCAAAATCAGGTGCTGTCATATCCTCTTCAGATGATTCATTAGAAGGTGTAGATTCTACTTTTTGTTCTGTTTTATTTTCTACCTTATCTTTTTCATAAAATCTTTCAAGAACACTATCAGTATTTGGAATAGCCATAAAAAGTCCTACCCCTATTAAAATAGCTCCTCCTAATATTTTTATTTTATTTATATTTTTCTTAATAAAATTTAAAACATTAGTAAGCTTTTTATAAAACATAGCAATTAAAATAAATGGAATAATAAATCCTAGTGTATATACTAAAATTAATATATTTCCTGTAAAAGAGCTATCTGAACTTGATGCCATAACTAAAACAGAAGCAAGTATAGGCCCTACACATGGAGTCCATCCAAAACTAAATGTAAACCCTAAAAAATATGCAGTAAGTCCCTTCATTTCTCTAACTTCCATGTTGATTTTCTTTTCTTTTTGAAGAAATGAAAACTTAAATGCACCTATGTAAAAAAGGCCCATTATAATAATAAAAATACCACCTACAAAGGTAAATATATCTTTATTACTAGCTAAAGCCTTATTTAAAAGATTAGCTGATGAACCTAATATAAAAAATGCTGTTGATATACCTAAAACAAATAATACAGTATTTTTAAAAAGTGATGTGTTTCTAAATTTAATATTTTCATCACCAAGTCCCTTATTGCTACTTGATAATATTCCTAAATATACAGGTATTAAAGGAAGTACACAAGGTGAGAAAAAGGAAATTACACCTTGAAAAAACACAACAAAAGCTTTCAAATTTTCCATAAATTCCTCCTATTACTTTATATTATAAAGTTACTTTACTTTTTAAAGTTATATCTAAAAGTATACTTATACTGCTATATTTTGTCAATTAAAAAAGACTATAATAGAAATAACTTCTATTATAGTCTTTTTTATTATTTAATTGCAGCTTCTACTGCTTTTTTCCCATCTACACGGCCATAACCATATTCTTTATCAAAACCTTTTTCTCCAAGGTCTACAGATGTTTCATGTAGTATTTTACGTACATTGTCTGGTGTTATATCACTATTTACTGAATACATAAGCCCTACAATAGCACTTACTACAGGAGTTGCCATAGATGTTCCACTCATATATTCACTTTCTCCAGTTGTCACAAGACTTAAAATACTTTCTCCAGGAGCTACAACATCTATTTCTTTACCATAACTTGAAAACTCTGCTCTATTATCTTTATTATTAGTAGCACCTACTGCTATAGTATATTTAGAAGTAGCAGGATACCTCATTCCCTCTTCAAATTCATTTCCTGCAGCCGCTACAACAGTTACTCCTTTATCATATGCATATTTTAATGCCTCTTCAATTGCTGGATAGTTCTCTGGATTCATAACTTCAGGATCTCCAGTAGGTGGAATTCCAAGACTTAAGTTTATAACCTTAGCACCATTGTCTACAGCATATTTAATCCCTTTAGCAACATCATATATGTTGCCTTGTCCTAGTCCATTTAAAAGCCTTATTGGGATTATAGAAGAATTTTGATTAATTCCAGATGTAGAGTAATGGTTATTAGCTTTTGCAGCTATTATACCACTTACATGGGTACCATGACTTATTACTCCATCCATAACATTTCCTCTACCATCAAAACAAATATCCTTTGCTTTATTCATATCAACAACGTCTTTAAAATCAGCTAATTCATAGTTTATTCCTGTATCTATTACTGCAATAGGAACTTTTTTCACATCTGTTTTACTTAAAACTTCTTCAATTCCTTTATAATTAATATCAGATCCTATATTTCCACTTTCTATACTTTCATTAAACTGTGGAATTTCTTGTCCTGTATTTTCCATCATCCAGTTATATTTATAATTAATATCATTAGATGTTTTTTCTACTAAATAGTTTTCATCAATATAATTTACTATAGATGATTTTTTTATAGCATTTTTAATATTTGTTGTATCTTTTACATATGGAATATTAATTAAAAATACCTTTTTATTTTTATCAAATAAATCTTTTTCTTCTTTTATATCTATTATATTTTTTAAACCTTGATTTTTAAGTTCACTATTAACAAGATTTTTAATAGCATCTATTTTTACACTTGTAGATGTTTTTATTATTAAATTTGATCCTGTTAAAATTTCACCACTACCTAAAAATTTATCATTTATAAATGTTGCAAGTTGTTTATTTTCATAGCTTTCAACATTTAAATCTTTCCATATTTTTTCTAATTTTTCCTTAGACTCTTTATCTAAATTTTTGCCTATAGCATCTTTTATATTTTTTAAAGAATCTATATTTAATTTAGAAACTATATACTCTGTTTTACCACTTACATTAGCATTAGAAACTTCTTTTAAGAAAGGAGTTAAGTTTTTAGCTTCTTTTAGTAAAGTATTTCTAAGATTTTTATCTTTTAAAATAGATACTGTTAAATCCTTAGATACTGTATAATAAAGCTTTATAAAGTCTTTCCCAATACTAGATGATTTTAACATATTATCTCTAATTCCTTTAAGACTTGGAATTATATTTTTAATATCTTTACTAGAAGCAGAAAGTTGTTCTGCTGGACAAGCATCACTTATATCAATTTCAGGCATAAATGTTTTAGGTGCATTTGTTTCTGAAGATATTGATATTTTTACATTTTTATCACTAGGAACCATTACCATTCCATAGTATTCTTTATCATCCCATGCTATTGGATATTTTAGTTCATTTTCCTTAAATAAATGGGTTTTATCTGTTTTAAAATTTTGAGCACTTTCTAAGTTGTGAAACATTGAAATATTAGAATATTCACCATCTACTTTTACTACAATATGGCTTTTATCTTTTTTTAACTTTTCAGAATCAACTTTAAACCAAAGTGGATACCCAATTTCCTCATCTTTTTGTGTAAACTCATATGTTTTTTCTATTTTAATTACTTTTGCATCTTCTGGTGTATATGAAAATCCGCTTTTTTCCGCAGTACTAGTAGTTTTAGCTAAAACACTTAGGTTAGGAATCGTAAATAAAAATACCAAGCATAGTGCTGATATTCTATTTAAAAATAATTTTTTCAAATAATAACCTCCATTCAATCATCATACCTTAAATTATACCTTATTTTTCCAATTATTCAATTAAAACAATTCTTTTTTTTATAACAAAATACTTACATTTAGGTTATTATTTAATATAAAAAAAGAAGCTATCTTAAAGATAGCTTCTTTTAAATCTATAGGTAAATACTATTCAACAACAGCTGGTAAAACCTTAAAGTTGTTAACGTCTATTAAACCATAGTCAGTGATTTTCCACTCTGGTGAAGTTGAAAGTCCAACAAATGAAAGGTGCATAAATGGAGCATGTGCTCTGCATCCTAGCTCTGATTTCATTTGTGCTTCTAATTCTGCTATTTTAGCTGAAACTTCGAAACCGTTAAGTTCGTCAGTTATAAGTCCTCCAACAGGTAGAGCAAGTTCATTAATTACTCTTCCGTTATTAGCAATAGCAATTCCACCCTTCATTTCGATTACTCTGTTAGCAGCAATCATCATATCCTTGTAGTTAGTACCTGTAACTAGGATATTGTGAGTGTCGTGTGCTATTGATTCAGCAAATGCACCGCTCTTAAGACCGAATCCACTGATAAATGCTTTACCAATGTTTCCGTTTCTTCCGTATCTTTCTAAGCAGCAGATTGGAAGACAGTCTTGAGTAGTATCAGCTTGAACAACACCATTGTTAACTCTTACGTCAAACTCAAGTTTTCCAGTTAGGTTTTGATCTAAAATAAGTTCCATAGCTCTAACTCTAGCAGTTGAACCATTAGCTGTTATTTCAAGATCTCTCTCAGTTACAGGATCTCTCTTAACTGAGTTTTTAACTTCTTCTGGGTAAGTGTAAGTTGGAAGGTCTACAAGAAGTTTTCCTTCAGCAGCTACTAATTTACCTTCGATGAATACAGCGTCAACAACCATATTGTTAAGGTCGCTAATAATAGCTATATCAGCAAGTCTTCCTGGAGTTAAAGCTCCTCTATCATTGAAGCCCCAGTAAGTTGCAGGGTTAATTGTAACTGTTTGAATAGCTTCAACAGGGTTAACACCTTCTCTTATTGTTCTAGCTACGATATCGTTCATGTGTCCTTTTTTCTCAAGGTCTTCAGCAACCATATCGTCTGATGCTAGGATAAGTCTTCTTGAGTCTAGTCCTTCTTCAGTTATAGCTTTAATACATTCAGCCATGTTTCTTTGAGTTGAACCTTCTCTCATGAATACATAAACACCTTGTCTAAGCTTTTCAATACACTCATCTTTTCTAGTTGTTTCGTGGCATGAACAAGTTCCTCCACAAGCAATAATGTGTGCAGCAAGCTCTGCTCCAAATAGCTCTGGTGCGTTACCATCTACTGGTTTTCCAAGTGCTTTTGCATATTGAGTTGAAGCAACTAAGTCATCAATAACTTCTGGAGTGTTGTTGTAAACGTGTTTAGCGTTACTAAATCCTTGAAGTTCTCCGATTCCTAGTATGTTTGGATAGTTAAGAAGGTCTTCCATATCCTTTGAAGTTACATCGTATGATGCAGTTTCAAGTGTTGGACAGTCTGGAACTAAAGCTGGTACTTGAAGTTGTACGTGGTTTGGTACAACTGAACATTCGTCAGCCATAGCCTTCATACCTATTGGTCCTAGTGAGTTACCAATTTCATGTGGGTCTGCAACTAAAGTTGTAGTACCTGATGGAATTGATAGTCTTGAGAACTCAGTTACTGTAAGCATTGAGCTTTCAAAGTGCATGTGTGAATCCATAAATCCTGGTGAGATATATTTTCCTTGAACGTCTACAACTACAGTATTAGGTCCAACTAATTTCTCAGCGTCTCCTACTACTAGTATGTATTTTCCTTTTATAGCTACGTCTGCAACGTAAATTTCCTTTGTAATAACGTTTATAACATTTCCATGGTATAAAACGATATCAGCATGATCTTTATCGCCCATTAGTACATCTATCATTTTTCTGTACTCAATAGACTCTTTAAGTGACTTCATGTTTAACATTTTGTTGCCTCCCCCTTTTTTATTTCACTATGGCATCTTTATCCACATCTACATAGTCAATTATGCCTATAATAGCTGCATCAATAGCTGCATCTGGTTTTTCAGCAGCATTTCTTGATGCTGTTCCAGTAGTATACATTACTACTTCACCAATACCTGCTCCTACTGTATCAACCATTATAAGTGGATCTCCATTAGCTTTTAGATCTATATCAAGCGGCTGAGTAAGCATTAACTTACTCCCTGTTAATGTTTCATCTTTTCTTGTTGCAACTACATTTCCAATTACTTTACCTATATGCATGGCTTTTCTCCCTTTATTAGTTTTGCTTTACTATTTTTATACCAAGATTTTTAGCTGCATCTTGAGCTAGTGAAGTTACAATAGCTCTTAGAGGAACAACAATAGTTTCTCCTGCTGCTCTTTTTAGTATGTCTTTTTCTGTAATTACAGGCTTTTCTGATTTTCCTTCAAGTATAGCACTTGAATTTTTATCAGCAGTAAAGCTACTATGAACAGTTGATGCTATATTTATAGTAGATATTTGTTTAACACCTAATCTTTTTAGCTTATCAACATAACTTCCCATCATTTGAAGAAGCATTTTTGATTTAGCCTCCATACCTCTGTGAGTTGTCATATCGTCCATATTCATAAAAAGAGTTTTTCCCTGCCAAAGAACTTGCCATAATAGCATAGATATAAAGCTATCTTGAAGCCCTAGAGAAAGTTTTATTGCTGTATTTTGTGTAGCCACAGGTACAACAACTCCATCTACCTCTTGAACCATTTCAAGGTACTTCATTTTGTCCTTTGCAGTAAATATATTTCTAGGATTTAATCCTTTAAATTTATCTACTGAGAATATAGCTTCTGCACTTTCAGATAAAGCAACATCAATTGTATACCCAAGTTCTTGAAGTTTTTTAACTTCTTTTAAAGAATCCTCAAAAGCTACATTACTTCCTGTAAATACAACAAGTAGTTTTGTATTATTTTTTGGATTAATTAATTCTTGAACCTTAGCAGTTTCTACATACTTTGGCTCAACACCTGGATATGCTCCTTTTGTTACTTTTATAGATAACTTTTCAAGTATATCCATAGTTAATTTATTTTTATTCATTATTATTACCTCTTCTCAGCTTACACTGCCATAGACTACTATGGCAGTATAAGTTAATAAAAAGATTATTCAGCTTTAAGGATTACTCTTTCTACTTCTGAGTGTGGTCTTGGAATTACGTGAACAGCATGAAGTTCTCCAACTGATCTTGCAGCTTCTGCTCCAGCATCTGTAGCAGCTTTAACAGCTCCAACATCTCCTCTTACCATAACAGCTACTAATCCCCAGCCAATTTTTTCGTATCCAACTAGTGCTACGTTTGCAGCCTTTACCATTGCGTCAGCTGCTTCTATAGCTGCTGTAAGTCCCTTAGTTTCTATCATTCCTAAAGCTTGTCCTGTTGCCATAATAATATACCTCCTCGATTAAAAAACATTTAAATTTTATTTTAAAATTTATGTTCAACACTTTTAGTGTTATTGATTACCTTTAGATTTTTTAGACTTTGCGTCTTCTTTCCCATCCTTTGAAGGTGGGTTTTCAATTGTTTTTTCTTCTTCTATTACTACTTCTTCAACTTTTTCTTCACTAGTTACTTTTTTTTTTAGGTTTTTTGAAAACTCATTTAAAAGCATATCTAGTTCATCATGTGGTCTTGGAAGTACGTTTGAAGATACTAGTGTTCCTACTTTTGTAGCAGCTGCTGCACCTGCTTCTACTGCTGCTTTAACAGCTGCAACTTCACCAGATATATTAACTACAACACTAATAGCTTTGTTTACACCGATAACCTTGTCATATCCAACAAGTGTTACATCAGCTGCTTTACAAGCTGCATCAAGTGCTGTAATTGCAGTTCCTAGTCCTATTACTTCTATTACACCTAGAGCTCCTCTCAATGTTATACCCTCCTATAACTTACTTGAAAAAGGAGTTTTTCTTTCCTATTGAGTTAAGTGATATTTTAGGTACTAGACTTTCTATACCTAGTGCATTTGATATCACACTCTTTTTCACTCCAGTTTCTACCTTCTGTGTAGTTTCTGCTACATCACTTGAAGCTTTGCTTCTACATTTAGATGCAAGTTCATTTAATGTTACAGTAGTACTTTTTTTAGCATCATATGAAGCTGATGCTGCTTTTGGAGTTTTAACTCCTGAAATTAAAGTATTTATGTCAATTTTTTGACCTACTTGAGCTGATTTGTTATCAACTGGTTTTGCCATACTGTTTAATACATCAGAAGCTGATTTTGAGCTTTGTGCATTACTTGACATTTTAGGTTTTATCATCTCACTTAAAGTAACTTTTTTACCACAAGATACATTTGAAGTAGTTTGTGGTGCTGAAGTTTTTGAAGCTGATGATATATAGCTACTAAGGTCTTGTGATTTATGAAGAACGCTTAAAAGCATATTTTCTTCTTTACCGTTAAGTCTTGAACCACTTGACACTTTATTTGAGCAGCTTTTATTTGACACACCTGAATTTCCTGCAAGATTTTTAAATCTTGCTATACTTAGTAAATCTGCCATAATATTTCACCACCATCGATTATAGATTAATCATTTTATCTACTTCATCATGAGGTCTTGCTATTATATTAGCTGAAACTATTTCAGCTAATTGTGATACAGCTTCAGTAGCACTTTCAACAGCCGCTGTTACCGCTGCAACCTCACCTGATACTATAACAGCTACAATACCAGAACCTACATAATTAAAATCCATTACATGTACGTCTGCTGCTTTTACCATAGTATCTGAAGCTTGGATAGCAGCTACTAAACTTTTAGTTTCAACTATTCCTATAGCTTGCTTCATAACATTTTACCATCCTTATTATTTATTAATTCCTGGTATATATTTTTCAATGTCTACTCCATTTTCAAATCCAGGAATATACGCCATTGTAAATAATCCTTTTGGATCATTTAAAGGCTTAGTTGCATCTATACCTAGTTTGTCTGAAACTCCACGGTATACATGTGATGCTTCAAGTCCAGAACCTAGTGCTCCAGGTACTATAACAATATCTTGAGATGCTTGTACTCTTGAAGCAAGTGCTAGCTCTACTGCACTTGGATCATAAATGTCTATGTCACTATCTACAACAACTACATGTTTTATATCGTAACAGCTTCCAAGAGCTGCAAGGATTGCTGCTTTTCCGTCTCCATCTTTAACCTTGTTAATAGATACTATAGCATGTAATCTACATCCCCCGCCGATAGTTACATTTACATCTTTAACGTCAACTACGTTTTTAATAGCTCCGTACATTTCAACTTCACGAATAAGTCCATTAGCAAGATGCTCTTCTCTACATGGGAATGCGTGTTGGAATATAGGATTATTTCTGTGCATAATACATCTAACTTCCATAACTGGGTTAGGTGCAGTTTCACCGTAGTATCCCATAAGCTCTCCAAATGGTCCTTCTACTTCACGTCTGTTTGGAAGTAAAACTCCTTCAAGTACCATTTCTGCGTAAGCTGGAACTTCAAGGTCTACTGTATGACATTTAACAAGCTCTAATGGTTCTCCTCTAAGAGCTGAATCAACCTGATGCTTGTCAAGTCCGTATCTTCTTGAACCAATTTGTGATGCTAAAAGATATGTAGCGTCATATCCTAAAACAACAGCACATTCTAATGGTTTGTTTATTTTCTCAAACTCAGCAAACTGCTCTCTTAAAGCAGGTGAGTGTCCTGAGATTAAAGCATTGATTATATTTCCGCCTCTAACCTGGAATCTACGTACAGCCATATGAGTGTATCCAGTTTCAGGGTCCCTAACTATAAACATACCTGCTGTAATAAATGCACCTGAGTCACTATCATGTGATGTTGGACATGGAAGCATTCTTGGTATATCTATATTTCTTGTAATTATATTCTCTTTAATTGGTCCGTTATTTATTATTTTTGCTGGCTGTGGATTTGCTATACCACTCATGTATTTAAAGATTCTCTCTTCACGGCTTGTATCAGTAAGCTTATGATAAAGATCACGGTTACCGTAAAGTCCACCTATAACAGGCATGTTGTATCCTTTTACATTATTGAATAGTATAGGCTTTTGATTATTAAAGTGGCTTAGTACTGCTCCTAACTCAAACTTAGGATCTACTTGAGTATTACATACTTCAATTTCGCCAAGCTCTTCTAATCTTCTTATGGTTGCTCTTAACATTTGAGTTTCCATAACTCTCCCCCTTCCTAGTCTTCTTCTCCCCATCTATTTAAAAGATTATGTTCTAATCCTAATTGATCTAATATCCTACCTACAATAAGAGCTACTATATCTCCTATTGACTCAGGTTGGCTATAAAATCCTGGAGAAGGTGGAAGCACTGTAACTCCAAGCTTTGAAAGCTTTAACATATTCTCTAAATGAATAGTGCTAAGCGGTGATTCTCTTGGAACTACAATTAACTTTCTGTTCTCCTTTATAATAACATCTGCGGCTCTTGTTAGCAAATTATCAGATAATCCATGAGCAACTGATGCAACTGTTTTCATAGAACAAGGCACAATTACCATAGCATCTGTTTTAAAAGATCCACTTGCTATTGGGGCAGCTAGATTTTTGTTATCATGATAATAAGTGGCAAGCTTTTTTAGCTCATCTAATTTTATGCCACACTCGTGTTCAACAACATGCTCTCCAAGTGTTGAAACAACAAGATGTGTTTCTACTCCAAGTTCTTTTAATACTTTCAGAAGAGCTACACCGTAGATTGCCCCACTGCCTCCTGAAACTCCTACTATTACCTTCATAGCATTTCCTCTCTTTCTGAAAGTTTCCAAACTATACTATAAGTAAATATTGCCTACCCATAAGGGCAGGCAATACATTTACCTTATCTAGGCAAAATTAAACTATTTAACTTTGTTAGTTGGGTCTCCAGCACCAACCCATGCATCTTCACCAGCATCAACTGCAGCAGTGAACTCGTCCATTGTCATAAGCTTAGTGAATATGCTTAGGTCAACTAGTCCACTTTCGTGTTGAGCTTGAGTTTTTGAGTGGTTACAGTCAGTTAGAGTGATTACTCTGTAAGCGTTAGCTAGAGCGTCAGCAGCTGTTGATCTACAGCAAACGTTAGTCCAAACTCCTGTGATAACTACTGTGTCTATGTTTTCTTCTCTTAAGAAAAGGTCAAGGTCAGTGTGTTGGAACGCACTGTGTCTTCTCTTAGGAACGATGTATTCGTTTACTCTGTCTTCTGGGTAAAGTTCTTTTATGAAGTCTGATCCATGAGTTCCAGCAACTGCGTGTCTTGGTCTTACTCTGAAGTCAGCGTCATGCTTTCTGTGAGCTTCTTGGATGTGGATTAGATAAACGTCGTCTTTTCCAGCGTCCATTCTAGCTCTAGCCCATTTGAAAAGTTTTTGAAGGTTTGGTGTTACCATTGCAGTTCCTTCACAATAAAGTGCTCCTTCTGGTGTTGCAAAGTCGTTAAGCATGTCAATTACACATATACCGTATCTTGCCATAATATTATCCCCTTTCGATTCTAAAAAAATTATTTTAATTTATTTTAATTTATAAACTCCCTCAAATTTCTTTTATTAGAAAGTTGCTGGTTTATAAATGTCAAACTTAAGTTTTCTTTCAAGTTTGTTTTTGTTTTGTCTTGGTATGAAGTTACCGAATCCTGATTCAGAAACAACTCCTTGACCTTCTTCGTAAACAAGGTGTCCTCTTACGATAGTTTTGTTTACTCTACCTTTTAGCTTAATGCCTTGAAGTGGAGTGTATTTGTTTTGCATGTATGAATCTGCATCGTTTTTGTCTATAGTCCATTCTTTGTTAAGGTCAATTACTGTAAGGTCAGCATCTGATCCAATTTGCATTGCACCTTTCTTTGGATATAGTCCGTAGTGGATAGCAGCGTTTTTAGAAAGAACTTCTACAAGTCTTTCAAGAGTTAGCTTACCATTGTTGAATCCGTTAACAAGGATTTCAACCATAGTTTCGATTCCTGGGATTCCTGGGAATGCAGTCCAGATATCTCTACCATTTTTCTCAAGCTCTAAGTTGTATGGAGCATGGTCTGTAGCGATAAAGTCTACTGATCCATTTGCAAGTCCTTCCCATAGCTCATCGTTGTCCTTAGTTGATCTAAGTGGAGGAGCTATTTTAGCACATGCACCGTACTCAGTCATAGCGTCTTGAGCATTGATTGTTAGGTAATGTGGACAAGTTTCTGAAGTTACGTTAAGTCCTCTCATTTTACCTTGTCTTATAAGTTTAGCACCGATTCCTGTAGACATATGTACTACGTGGTATCTAACACCTGTAGCTTCTGATATGCTAATTCCAAGTTCGATAGCTACTTTTTCAGCAAGCTCTAGTCTAGCTTCAGCCCAAGCTGGTCCATCTAGTCTTCCTTCAGCGTTAAGTTTTTTAACGTAGAAGTCACACATATCAAAGTTCTCAGCGTGAACACCCATTGAAAGTCCTGTAGCAGCAACTGCTTTAGCAATTTCAAGAAGTTCTGGGTCTGTAACTCTTGGGTATGTTGGAACTGAAGGTGTCATGTATACTTTGAAACCAACTGCTCCTTCGTTAGCTTGTTCTTCAACAACGTTTAATTGGTTAAGTCTTACGTCTTCACCAGTTACTCCACCCCAAAGTGCGAAGTCAACGTGGCAGTGCTCACTCCAGTACTCTTTTTTCCAGTTGAATTGCTCAACGTTTCTAGCTGAAGGTACTGTACAGCAAGGCATGTCGATAACAGTTGTTACCCCACCTCTAGCTGCTTGTTGTGAACCTGATTCAACAGTTTCTCTGTGGCTGAATCCTGGATCCATGAAGTGAGTGTGTGAATCAATACATCCTGGAATAACTAGGTTTCCAGCTGCATCGATAACGTTCTCAGCATCGATTCCATCTATACAGTTTACAAATCCTGCGATTTTTTCGTCTTTTATAAGAATATTAGTGTCAATTGTTTCGTTATCATGTCCTTGAGGTATTCTAGCGTTTTTAACAATAACATCAAACTTCATTTATAAAACCCCCTCAAATTTTAAAATTTATATATTAATAAGAATAATTCTTATGATAATCCTATGATTGTTCCGTCTGCAAGGATATCCATACCATTAGCTGCTGGTACTTTTGGAAGACCTGGCATTGTCATTATGTTTCCAGTAAGTGCTACTATGAAACCAGCTCCTGCTGATGCTCTAACTTCTCTAACAGTGATTCTGAATCCTGTTGGTGCTCCAAGTAGTGTTGGATCATCTGAGAATGAGTATTGAGTTTTAGCCATACAGATTGGCATTTTATCAAGACCAAGTTTTTCAAGTTCAGCGATTTGTTTCTTACAATCAGCTGTGAAGTCAACTCCGTCTGCTCTGTATATTTCAGTAGCGATTTTTTCGATTTTTTCTGGAATGCTTAGGTTTACATCGTATAATGGTGCAAAGTTAGCTGGTTTTGTTTCACAAATCTCAACAACTTTCTTAGCCATTTCAACTCCACCTTCTCCACCGTTAGCCCAAACGTCTGAAAGAACAACGTCTGCACCTTTAGCGTTACAAGCTTCTTCTACAGCTTTAAGTTCAGCTTCAGTGTCTAGTGGGAATTTGTTGATAGCAACAACTGCAGGTACACCGAATTTAGCAACGTTTTCAATGTGTCTTTCAAGGTTAGCAACACCTTTCTTAACAGCTTCAACGTTTTCAGCACCTAGGTCAGTTTTAGCAACTCCACCGTTCATCTTAAGAGCTCTAACTGTAGCAACTATAACTACGCAGTCTGGCTTAAGGTTAGCAAATCTTGATTTAATATCAAAGAATTTCTCAGCTCCAAGGTCAGCTCCGAATCCACCTTCTGTTACAACGTAATCAGCAAGTTTAAGAGCAACTTTAGTTGCAAGAACTGAGTTACATCCGTGAGCGATGTTCGCAAATGGTCCACCGTGGATGAATGCTGGTGTATTTTCTAGAGTTTGTACAAGGTTTGGCTTAACAGCATCTTTAAGAAGAAGTGCCATAGCTCCTGTAGCTTCAAGTTGTCCAGCTGTAACAGCGTTTCCAGCTTTGTCGTAAGCTACTACCATTTTTGAAAGTCTGTCTTTAAGGTCGTCCATTGATGTTGCAAGACAAAGAATTGCCATTATTTCTGAAGCAACTGTTATATCAAATTGAGCTTGTCTTACAAATCCGTCACCATTTCCGCCAAGTCCGATAACAACGTTTCTAAGCGCTCTATCGTTCATGTCGATTACTCTTTTCCATACAATTTTCTTAGGATTGATGTTTAGAGCATTTCCTTGGTGAAGGTGGTTGTCAAGTAGTGCTGATAGTAGGTTGTGAGCTGAAGTTATAGCATGGAAGTCACCTGTAAAGTGTAGGTTGATATCGTCCATAGGTACAACTTGTGCGTATCCACCACCTGCTGCTCCTCCTTTAACACCGAAGCAAGGTCCTAGTGATGGCTCTCTTAGAGCAGTGATAGCTCTTTTACCTATTTTGTTAAGACCCATTGAAAGTCCAACGTTTGTAGTTGTTTTTCCTTCTCCAGCTGGAGTTGGGTTGATAGCTGTTACAAGAACAAGCTTAGCATCTTCTTTATCTTTTTGTCTCTCTAGAACGTCTAGTGAAACTTTCGCTTTATACTTTCCGTATAACTCTAGCTCGTCATCTTGAATTCCAAGATAGTTAGCAACTTCAGTTATCGGCTTCATTTTAGCTTCTTGAGCTATTTGAACGTCTGTTTTCATATTTAAAAGCCTCCAATTAATTTACTTTTATCATCTATATTTTATATAACCGTGGTTTATATACTTTTTATAATTAGTCCATTAGGTGATATTCAAGTATTTGCTCTTTCTTGAATCCTTCAAGAGCTAGTCCGTATTCAAATGAGTTTAGAACGTAGTCAAGTTTGATTGGTCCTACTAGTTCTGAACCTGTAACTGCAACTCCATATCTTGCAGCTTCTTGTTTAACGAAGTTGAATGTTCTGTAAAGTGGAGTAGCTCCGCAATCGAACATGTTCATTGAAACTACAACTCCTGATCTTTCTGGGAACTTAATTCCAACTGCTCTAACTGTTGAGAATCCGCCTGAAGGTCCTCTAACACCTTTAGCTATAGCTTTTGCTATTGAAACGTCTTCTGTAGCTAAGAATACGTTGTAAGCAGTAAGTCCTTCTAGGTCAGCTGATACTATAGTAGCTCCTGCTGTTTCTGAAAGTTTTCCATCAACGCTTAGATCTGGTTTTCTTGAATCTCTGTCAGCGTTTGATTCGTCTTTAAGAAGGTCTCTTAGTCCTTCGTATTGACCTTTTCTTATGAAAGCAAGTGCTTTTCTATCTTCGTTTCTTGCGTTAGCAGCTGAGAAGAATACTGGAACTTTTGTTTCTTCAAATAGTTCTTTACCGATTTCTTCAGCAATTGCTATACACTCGTCTAATTCAATATTTCTGAATGGGAATAGTGGAATAGTATCTTGAGCTCCTATTCTTGGGTGTGATCCTGATTGCTCTCTCATGTCGATTAGCTCGTAGCTTTTTTTAGCTAGATTTTTAAGAGCTTCTTTAAGTGGAGCTGGCTCACCAATCACAGTAACAACAGTTCTGTTAAAGTCGTGCTCTGGCTCGTAACTTACTAGTTTAACACCTTCTACGTTTCTTACTTGATCTACTATTGCTTCAATAACTTCTTGTCTTCTACCTTCGCTGAAGTTTGGTACAGCTAAGATGTACTTTTTACCTTGTGACATTAATAGGTCCCCCTTCCATAATAAAAAAATTTATATTTAAAAATAAATTTTTAAGCATAATTAATTTTATGTAAAAATATTTTGGAAAATTCTTTTTGTAAATTTAATTTCTATTTCAGAAAATTCATTACAATAGAATTTATCCTTCAAAGAAACATAAGATAATTTTTAACATTTTATATACAGTTAACATATACTGTTAATATAATCCTTATGCCCAATATTAATTTTAACATAACTGTCTTAAAATTATAAGTGCTTTTTTTAAAAAACCCATTACAAAATGATTTCTTTTTCGCACTTAAATTTAAATTTTTAATTTTCTTCTTGTATAAATCATACCACAAATCTCTTTATTTACATTTGTATATTAACTACAAAATTAAACTTTAATAAAAATTTATATCCAAAGTTGTTTTGTGTTGACTTAATAAAGTAATACGATATTATCATATACCTATTATCACTAGACTTATTTTGTATTATTTTGTAATATAAAGTAGAACTACTTAGTATATTTTATAGTAAACTATGCTTTCATTGATATATACAATACTGTATAATCTTTATAAAGAAGTTTCTTCAGAATAATAGTATAATTGAAATAAATCCACCCTAATTAACATATACATTTGTTTAAAGATTTTATTTAAAATAAAATTTCAAATAAAAGGAGGGCTATTTATGGCTTTAAAACTTATCGACCTTACTCAAGAAATTTATGAAGGAATGCCACTATTTGGTATTCACCAAAAAACTTTCTTCATGACAAACCAAACTCATGAGCAAAACCAAAAAGCTACTGGAAGTAAAACTCTAGGATTTTATGCTAGAAATATTCTTATGAGTGAACACTGTGGTACTCACAGCGATGCTGTTATAGAGTACAAGCCAGGTGGAGCAAGTATAGAAAACATGCCAATGGAATACTATTGGGGAAGTGCTATATGTGTAGACCTTTCACATAAAAGATATCCTGATTACATAGAAATTAAAGATCTAGAAGAAGCTATAGCTGCATCAGGACAAGAGCTTCAAAAAGGTGATATATTCTTAATGTACACTGGTAACTATAACAGAAACTATGGAACAGATGCTTATACTGAAAGCTATACTGGTCTTAGCTATGAAGCTGCTAAATGGCTAGCTGAAAAAGGAGTTGTAAACATAGGTGTTGACTCACCTGCAATTGACCAAACTCCAGACGATTTAGACTTCTCAGGTCACCTTATCTGTGGTGAGTATGACATTACAAACACAGAAAACCTATGTAACCTTGATCAAGTTGTTAATAAAAGATTTTTATACATTGGACTACCTCTTAAAATAAGAGGAGGTACTGGTTCTCCAATCCGTGCTGTTGCATTAGTTGAAGAATAAAATAAAGGCTGCTAAAAAGCAGCCTTTTTTATTTATCTAAAAGCATTTTTATTTTTAATGCTATTTCAAGATTTAATCTATCCTTAGCATTTTCAAAGTTAATACCTGTTATTTCTTTAATTCTAGTTAGTCTATAAAGAATAGTATTGTAATGTGTAAATAAAGCATCTGACATTTTTTTAAGATTACCATTATGTTCAAAATAAGCCTCAAGTGTTTTAACAAGCTCAGTAGATTTTTTAGCATCATATTCAACTAAAGGTTCTAGATTCATTTTATAAAACTTCTCAATTTCTTCTCTTAGATTTTCTTGACATAAAATTTTATAAATTCCTAGGTTTTCAAAATACACTACATTGCCTTCTCCAAGAATTTCTCCTGAAGATATAGCCTCATACGCATCTTTGTAGCTTTTATTTATATTAACTAATCCTTCGTATTCTCTTCCTATACCCATTTTAAAAGTTGTTTTAGGAAACTTTTTTTCAAACATATCTTTAATTTTCTCAACAACTGTAGTTAAATCCCCTTTTATATCTGGTTGCTTTTTAAAGGATATAAGTGAAAGTATACTATCTGTTTTACCTGCTACAATAGATGTTATATTTAAGTCTCTAGTTATTTTTTCTATAAAATCAACTATTTTTGTAATATTTTCTTGCTCATCATCACTTATAATGTTTATATTATCTTCTTTATTTTTAATACTTATAAGTATTATAAGTGCGTTATCATCAATGCTTATATTGAAAAAACTAGCTCTTTCAAGAGCTTTTTCTTTTCTTCTCTCTTCAGAAGATAATAAATCATCTAAAAATTCTGCTCTATATTTATTTTCTACCTCTCTAACAGATAGCTTTTTTAAAATCTCAAGTGCAATTGTTGTAGATGCGGACTCAAGTACTGATATATCTGTTCCTGCAATAGGTTCCTTTGTTCCCCAAGCATATATATGGCCATATACACTATTTTTTATAGTAATTGGCATAACTATTCTTGTAATATATTTACCTTCTATAAACTCCTTACTTTCATAAACATTATTATCCATGCCTTTTATAAGACTTTTATTAAATGTTTCAGCATTATTTATAAGACTATCTTTTAACCTTAAGTCTATTTCACTTGAATTAAATATATCCTTTTCAGGAAAATCAAGTTTTACATAAACAGGTTTTTTAACGTGATCAAATATAACTCCTGCAATATCTTCAACGCTGGCTCCCATTAAAATTGCATTTGTCATTTTTTTATGTATACTTTCTATTTTTTGAAGTACATAAGCTTGCTTAGTAAATATTTCTCTAAAAATTGGAGTTATAATATCTGAAAGAGCTGTTGCATAGTAAAGATCTATAATTGGAAAGTTTAATTCATCTGCAACTTCTATAACTTCTTTAGAAAGACTTTCAAGATAGGGATAAATTTTTATACCTATTCCTGCTAGTTTTTTATCTGAACATTCCTTTATAAAGTTTATTTGATCTTCTATGTTATCTGCCTTAAAAGAATAAGCAGTGGTAAGTAAAAGCTCTCCTTCATCAACCCAATTTAAAACATCTGGATCTGCCATAACGTTTACTTGGGTAATAACGTTGTTTACTCCTTTAGCTCCAGCTACTATTTTAGAGTGTTTCATACATTCCATTTTTAAAATATCTTCAATTGTAACACCATTTTCAATCATCATATTCATCACCTTCGCAAGGATATAGTAAATTTTTATTTGTTTAACACTTACCATACCATTTAAAAAATAAAATATCAATTTTTATTTTAAATAGGCTTAACAAAACTAATATTTTCCTTATAAAAAACAAAATATTAGTGTATGGTA
The DNA here is from genome assembly GCA_023389275.1 of Bacillota bacterium. Lineage (GTDB taxonomy): Bacteria > Bacillota > Clostridia > Clostridiales > Caloramatoraceae > Clostridium_AB. Next base: position 8,487 of record JAEWEN010000082.1, on the reverse strand, counting down.
TTAAAATTTTACCACAAATACACCTTATTTTTAACATTAATGATATATAATTTTTGTAGTAATCCTTTTATTTATACCTTTATTAATAAAAATAGGTAGAGAAAACTTTTCTCTACCTATTTTGCACAAAAACAAATTCTGTTTAAATCCATTAAATAACATATTCCAGCTCCTGATGTACCATAAAAATATACAGGTTTATTTAAGTTTATAAAGTTTACTATACTTCCATTACAACTTGTACTTCCTGTAACTAAAATAGCATCTGCCCAGTTTATTACCTCATTATATTTTTCTATACCATCTTCTATTATAACACAGCACTTTTCTTTGCCTATATTTTCCTTATCTAAATCAAGTACACGTATATTAAATTCTTTACTTAATTCATTAAGCATACCTGGTTGAAGTCCTACTAATGCAATATTTTTTCCTTTAAATTTTTCTCTCATTTCACTTAATACTTTTTTAGCACATTCTTTAGGCTCACCATCTTTGCAGTGAATAGTTCTATCTATAAAACCTAAACTTCTAAGAACTGCATTTAAAGTAGCTATAAAAATTGGAAGGTTTTTTTCATTTGATAAATCAAGATTTATTATAGAAGCAAGGCTTCCCTTATATTCTCTTGGATTATCTGTATATGCTTGTCCTATAAATCCTTTATAGTTAGAGTTTATTAAAACTTCTTTTCCTTTTAAAATAGGATAATCATCTCTTTCTGTATGTCCTATAGCTTCAATTGGTGTAAGCTTTGTTGTTAAAACAATTTCTTCATTTATATTAATATTATTATCCTTAATTATACTATTAAATTTTTCCTTTAATTGATCATAAAAATTCATTTATCTAACCTACCTTAAATAATTTTTATAATTTCCATTTTCAAATTCTTCTTTAAACTTGTTTACATCCATAATATAATTTAAATTACCGTTTTTCATTATACCAATTTCATCTGCTAAATATATAGCTTCACTTATATCATGGGTAACATGAATAACAGTTGTTTTAAACTTTTTATTTATATTTCTAAGTTCTTTAATTAAAATATCCTTTGTTATTTTATCAAGAGCACTTAATGGCTCATCTAAAAGAAGAAGTTTTGGAGATGTTATTAAAGCTCTAGCTAGTGCTACTCTTTGACTTTCTCCTCCACTTAAGTTTTTAGGAAATCTTTTTCTTAAGTTTTCTATTTTAAATATTTTTAAATACCTATCTACTTTTTCTTTTATTACATCTTTTTTCTCACCTTTTATTTTAAGACCAAATGCTATATTGTTTTCTACATTTAAAAAGCTAAAAAGCTCATGTTTTTGATACACAAAACCAATTTCTCTTTTTTCTATTTCAACGTTAGATATTGTTTTTTCACCATATATAACCTCTCCAGCAAAGTTACTATACATACCTGCTAAGGTTTCTAAAAAAACTGTTTTTCCATTTCCACTAGGCCCTAAAATAACAAAATACTTTCCTAAAGGTATATTTAAATTTATATTTTTTAAAGAAAACTCTCCTAAATCTAAACTTATATTTTTAACTTTTAGCATAATTTTTCCCCTCTAAAACCTCAAAAGGAAGTATAGTAATTATAGATATTATTATGAGAATAGTTGCAACTCCTATTGCTATGTTCATATCTCCTGTTGCAACATTTAAATATATTGCAGTAGGTAAAATTTCTGTTTTCATTCTTGTTGTTCCAACTAAAAGCATTACTGCTCCAAACTCTCCAAGAGCTCTTGAAAAAACTATTACAAATGCAGATAATATATCTTTTTTAATAAGTGGCAAAGTAACCTTGTAAAAACACTTAAATTTTGTACATCCAAGTGTTCTTGCTACAAACTCTATTTTATCTCCTGACTTATCTATAGCAGTTTTTAAAATTTTTATTGCAAATGATAAATTTACAAATACCTGGGCTAAAATTATACCTTTAACTGTAAAAACAAAATCTAAGCCTATACTTTGTAGCATATTTCCTAAAAAAGAATTTCCACATACTAAAAGAAGAGCTATACCTAGTATTAAATGGGGAAGTGACATAGGAATATACATTGCTGTAAGAAGTATGTTTTTACACTTAAAATTAAGCTTTGAAAATCCATAGGCTGCTGGAAGTGCTAAGAATAAGCATATTAATGTTGATAAAATAGATGTTTTAAAACTAAGTTTTATTGAAAACTGTATTTCTTCTGATAAAAGACAATCTTTTAAAGTATATACTCCTTTTACTACTAAAAATACTATAGGAGTTAACGTAAATATTAGGGTTAATATTAAAAATAATATTAACCCTATTTTAAACAATTTATTTCCCATTTATTTTACAGGCTTAAATCCGTATTTTTCAAATATAGCCTTTCCTTTATCAGAAGATACATATTCTACAAATTTACTTGCCATGTCTTTTTCTTTAGAAGCTGTAACTAAAGCTATTGGTAGTATTTGATCTATGTTTTGATTATCTGGTATATTAATAACTTCTATTTTATCACTATTATACACACTATCCTTTGTTGCTATTGCAACATCTGCTTTTCCTTCTATAATGTGCATAGTAATTTCATTTATAGTTGCCATTTTAGCCACTACATTTTTACTTAAATCTAATTTATTTTTCTCTATTATTTTCTCTGTTGTTTTTCCAATAGCATTAGCTTTTTCATCTCCTAAAATAACTTTTACTCCTTCTTTTTCAAGGTCTTTTAAAGTTTTTATATTTTTAGGATTATCCTTTTTAGTTATAATAGCTGGTGTGTGGTATGCAACTTCCTTACATTCCCCTACAAGATTTTTACTTTTTGCTGAATCATAAGCATTTTTTGATCCAACAATGAAAACATCACCTTTTCCTGATGTTTCAAGCTGGCTAAGTAGCTGAGTAGAGCCTGCAAATATGTACTCTATTTTTACTGTATTTTCCTTTTCAAACTCTTTAGCAATTTCCTCCATAGGTTTTTTAAGTCCTGCTCCACTATAAACTAGTAAAGACTTTTTACTCTCTTCCTTATTACTTTGTTTATCTTGTACACTATCTTTTTTAGCTGTACATCCTACAAAAGAAAATACTGCTATACAAATAGATAATACTACAAGAAAAGCTTTTTTTAGTTTCATTTTACCCCTCCTAAACAAAACCGTTATTCTTTATAAAGTATATCCAATTCTCCTATATTTTACAAGTATTTTTTTGGTTTATGTATAAAATTGTTGAATCGTTACAAAATTAACGTAATTTTTATATATTTTTAACTTTTTACATATAACTAACATTTGAACATCAATTGATAATTATAATCACAATATATAGTAAGTATAGTGTATATTTTTAAATTTCCTCTTTACACCCACGAAACTTACAAATTAAAACACTTTTCTACAAAGTTCTTTTTACATGTTTATCCATTGCTACATGATTTTTCGAATAATATACTTAAGTTATAACATACTAAGCTTGTAAATTATATTTTCTAAAATATGATTTTAAAAGATATGGGGGTATCTTACTATGAAAACTCAATGTACAGACAAGGTAAATGAAAAGTTACCTATTTATAAATTACTTCCTCTAGGGCTTCAACAAGTTCTTGCTATGTATGCAGGTGTTATTATTGTTCCTATGCTTATTGGAACAGGAATTGGTATGACACAAGAACAAATTGCTTATTTAGTTGCTGCAGACCTTTTTACATGTGGTATTGCAACTTTAATCCAATCAGTTGGAATAGGAAACTTTGCTGGTATTAGACTTCCTGTTATTTTAGGATGTGCTTTCCAGGCAGTGTCTCCTATGATTATAATAGGAACACAATTTAGTATAGGATCAATTTACGGAGCTATTATTGCAAGCGGTATTTTCGTTATTTTATGTTCATTTTTCTTTGAAAAGCTTCTTAAATTTTTCCCACCTGTAGTTATTGGTTCTATAATAACTGTTATTGGACTTTCACTTATTAATGTTGCTATTGGTAATCTAGGTGGAGGTACAGGTGCTGCTGATTTTGGAAGTGCTAAAAACTTATTATTAGGATTTTTCGTACTTATATTTATAATAATAGTAAATACGTTTTGTAAAGGATTTTTACAATCTATATCAGTACTACTTGGTATTGTAGTAGGTACTATAGTTTCAGGATTTTTAGGAATGATTGATTTTTCAATTGTTGGAACTGAACCTTGGTTTAGAATAGCCCATCCATTTTATTTTGGAACACCTGAATTTCACTTTATACCAATAGTTCTTATGTGTATTATAGCTATTGTTAGTATGATAGAATCAACTGGGGTATTTTTCGCAGCAGGAAATGTTTGTGAAAAAGAAATAGATGGTAAAGAAATAGCTAAAGGTCTTCGTGCTGAAGGACTTGCACAAATCGTTGGAGGAGTATTTAACTCTTTCCCATACACTACTTTCTCTCAAAATATAGGACTTATTGCATTAACAGGGGTTAGAAGTAGATTTGTTGTTGTAGCTGGAGGTTTTATTCTTATAGTACTTGGAATGCTTCCAAAACTTGCTGCAATAGCAACTGTTATACCTACTTGTGTACTAGGTGGAGCTATGGTTGCATTATTTGGAATGGTTGCTATGTCTGGTATTAAAACACTTCAACAAGTAGATTTTTCTAAAACATCTAATATGTTAGTAGCTGGTTGTTCTATTGCACTAGGTCTTGGAGTTACTATGGTTCCAGATATTATAGGACAATTTCCTACTTACTTAAGAATGATATTTGAAAGTGGAATTGTAACTTGTAGTTTGGCAGCTATTATTTTAAATATTACTCTTAACTTTAAAGAAGTTTTTAAAAAAGGTTCTTTAGATAAATAAAAAGAATCAAAATAAAAAACTAAACATATTTAAAGAAAATATAATTTAAGCTAAAAAAGAGTAGGAATCAAATTCCTACTCTTTTTTCTATGCTTCTTTTAACTTAATTAAAAGTTCTCCTGATTTTACTTGTTTACCTTCTGTTACTATAACAGATTCAACAACTCCACTTACCTTAGATGTAATATTTGTTTCCATTTTCATAGCCTCTATTACAACTAGGCTTTGATTTTCAGATACAGTATCTCCTTCTTTAACTAGTACTTTTAGTACATTTCCTGGAATACTTGCACCTATTTCTAGTTTATTATCAGGGTCAGCCATTTTAGTAAATACTTCCTCTGATGAAGAAACACTTTGTTTATCTTTTATTCTAATTTCACGTCTGTATCCGTTTACTTCAAATATTAAACGTCTATATCCTTCTTTATCAACCTTTGTTACTTTAACAAGTTTAATAAGAAGTATTTTTCCTTCAGCTATTTCAACTTCAGCAGTTTCACCTTCACTTAAACCATGGAAGAACACTGCACTTGACATTCTTGAGAAGTCTCCGTTGTTTTTAATAAACTCAATATATTCTTCGAATACCTTTGGATATAAAGCATAAGCTAAAGCATCTTCCATTGTTGCTTCCATACCATGTTTATCATTTAGGTATTTTATTATCTCATCAAAGTTTTCATCTGGTAAAAGCTCTCCTGGTCTACATGTAATAGCTTTTTCACCTTTAAGAACTATTTTTTGAATATCTTCTGGGAATCCTCCAACTGGTTGTCCCATCATACCTTTAAAATAGTCTACAGCTGAATCTGGGAATGCAAGGTCTTCTCCTTTTTCAACTATATTTTCAGGTGTTAAGTCATTTTTAACCATGAATATAGCCATGTCTCCAACCATTTTTGATGATGGAGTAACTTTTACTATATCACCTAACATATCATTTACTTCTTTATACATAGATTTTACTTCATCAAATCTATGACCAAGACCAAAACTTTCAACCTGTGGTTTTAAGTTAGAGTATTGTCCTCCTGGAATTTCATATTTATAAATCTCAGCAGTTGCAGTTCTAAGGTCTGATTCAAAGTCTGCATAAATAGGTCTTATTGAATACCAGTAGTCTGATATAGTTTGAAGATCATCTGCATTCATACCAGTATCTCTCTTAGTATTTTTAAGTGCCTCAACAATTGAGTTAAGAGCAGGTTGACTTGTAAGTCCTGCCATACTATTAAATGCAGTATCTACTATATCAACACCAGCTTCAGCTGCCATTATAACAGTTGCTACACCATTACCTGTAGTATCATGTGTATGAAGGTGTATTGGTATTGAAATTTCTTTTTTAAGCTCTGTTATAAGCTTGTATGCAGCATATGGTTTTAAAAGTCCTGACATATCTTTAATTCCAAGAATATGTGCTCCCATAGCTTCTATTTGTTTAGCAAGGTCTACATAATATTCTACAGTGTATTTTGTTCTTGTTTCATCAAGAATATCACCTGTATAACACATACAAACCTCTGCTATTTTTCCACACTTAATAGCTTCATCTGTTGCAACTTCCATACCTTTTAGCCAGTTTAGAGAGTCAAATATTCTAAATACATCTATTCCGTTATCAGCTGATTTTCTAATAAATTCTCTAATAACATTATCTGGATAGTTTTTGTATCCTACAGCATTTGCTCCTCTAACAAGCATTTGAAGAAGAATGTTTGGTACTTTCTTTCTTATAGTTCTAAGTCTTTCCCATGGATCTTCTTTTAAGAATCTATATGCAACGTCAAATGTAGCTCCTCCCCACATTTCTAGTGAGAATAAATCCTTTGCAAGATGAGCTATTGGCTCTGCAACATCTATCATATCTTTACTTCTAAGTCTTGTAGCCATTAATGATTGATGAGCATCTCTCATTGTACTATCTGTTAAAAGTAGTTTTTGTTGTGATTTAATGTAGTCAACTACACCTTCTGGTCCTTTTTCATCAAATATTTGTTTTGTTCCTGATAAAACCTCTGTTTCATCAAAGCTTGGTATAACTGGAACATCAAAATCTGTATGAACACGTCTTCCTTCATTAACTATTTTCTCACCTATAAAGTTTAAAACTTTAAGTTCTTTATCTTCTTTAGGTGTTATATCTGTAAGTTCTGGATTAAGTTCTATAAACTTAGTTGTACACATTCCATTTATAAAGTTTTCATGACTTAAAACATTTATTAAGAAACCTGCATTTGTTTTAACACCATTAATAGTTGTTTCTCTAATTGATCTTTTAGCTTTTCTAATAGCTTCATCAAATGTTCTACCATGAGAAATTATTTTAACTAAAAGACTATCATAGTATGGACTTATAGTAGCTCCTGTAAATCCATTTCCTCCATCAAGTCTTACTCCAAATCCAGAGCTTGTTCTATATATATCTATATCTCCAGTATCAGGAGCAAAGTTATTTGTAGGATCCTCTGTTGTAATTCTACATTGAATTGAATATCCTCTAAGACTTATATCATCTTGAGAGTTTATTCCTATTTCCTTAGAATTTAATGCATATCCTTCTGCTACTAAAAGCTGAGTTTGAACTATATCAATACCTGTAACCATTTCAGTTACTGTATGTTCAACTTGGATTCTAGGATTCATTTCTATAAAGAAATGGTTTCCATGAGCATCTACTAAAAATTCTGCTGTTCCTGCACTTCTATAGTCAACTTGTTTTGCTATTTTAATAGCGTCTTCACAAATTCTTTGACGAAGCTCTATTGGAAGTGAAAATGCTGGAGTATACTCTACTAATTTTTGATGTCTTCTTTGTATTGAACAATCTCTTTCAAATAAATGTACTATATTTCCGTATTTGTCCCCTACAATTTGAACCTCTATATGTTTAGGTCTTTCTAAATATTTTTCTATAAAAATATCATCTATACCGAAAGCCTTTTTCGCTTCATTTTTAGCACTGTTAAATGAATCTATAAGATCCTTTTCTTCTCTAACAATTCTCATTCCACGTCCGCCGCCACCAGCTGCTGCTTTAATCATTACTGGGTAGCCACAACTTCTTGCAAATTCTAAAGCTTCCGCCTCAGAAGTTATTGGTTTTTCAACTCCTGGAATAGTTGGAACTCCAGCTGCTTTAGCAACAAGTTTTGATTGAATCTTGTCTCCAAGGGCATCCATCATTTCTCCAGTAGGTCCAATAAACTCTATACCGTTTTCAGCACACTTTCTTGCAAACTCTGGATTCTCTGATAAAAATCCATATCCTGGGTGAATTGCGTCTACTCCCTTTTTCTTTGCTAGATGGATTATTTCATCTATGCTAAGATAAGCCTCTATTGGGCCTTTATTGTGTCCTATTTGATAAGCCTCATCTGCTTTAGTTCTAAATAATGCTTTTTTGTCTTCCTCTGAATAAATAGCCACTGTTCTAATTCCAAGCTCATTACATGCTCTAAATATTCTAATAGCTATTTCCCCTCTATTTGCAACAAGCACTTTTTTAAATTTCATTCCCATCACCTCACTAAATTATTGATGTTTATATTAAAAGCTTTGCTCCACACGTAAACATTTTAGGTATATTATAACGATTTATTCCCTTAATTTCAACACTTTAAGAGGATTTGTTTTATTTTTTT
>JAEWEN010000007.1 GCA_023389275.1 Bacillota bacterium | reverse complement strand
ACCTGTATCACCGCCAAAGCGAGCATCCCCGCTTATTCGTTAAAAGGAAACATTACTGTTAAAAAGCAATGTTGTGAAACAGTCATATTCAATTGACTACATATAATATAACATCTGATAAGGTCAAACACAATATTTTTCCTACCCAAATTCAAAAATATTTTTCATATCGTGTTTCCATATATATGTCTCTTAAATACAACATATATATTTTTATCTAAAAAAGGAGTTCGAACACAATCGAACTCCTTTTCATCATATCATTCTGAAATGCTTAAAAGCATCTACAATCGCTTTTTCTTTCTCAGCTGGGCAATTAGGCACTCTATTCTTTTTATCGCCTATATTGTAGTTAGGACGCTTCTCAAAGCCATATTTTTCTTTGATTTGAGCAACATACAACGAAGAAACAGAAAATCCGTACTTTTCTTTTATCCAGTCTTTGATTTCGCTATACGTAGCATTTCCTTTCATATCCTGTATATATTCCTCATTCTTCGGCTCATAATCCACATAACCATATACAATATCGTCTGTTGATTTTTCCCTACCCAAAAGCACCACCGTCTCAACATGAGCTGTGTATGGGAACATATCTACACATTGTACTTTTTCTACTTTATATCCATTTTCCTTAAATACCTCAAGGTCTTTTGCAAGTGAAGTTGGTTTACAAGAAACATATACTATTTCTTTACATCTAAAGTTTATTATTTTGTATATTGCCTTTGGATGTATTCCCTCTCTTGGTGGATCAAGAATTATTAAATCTGGTTTTTGCCCTTTTAGGTTTTCTATTTCCTTTAATACATCTCCAGCTATAAAATAACAATTATCTAAGTTATTTAATTTAGCATTTTTCCTAGCTGCTTCAACTGCTTCTTCAACTATTTCTATTCCATATACTTTTTTAGCAACAGGAGCCATTATTTGAGCAATTGTTCCTGTTCCTGAATAAAGGTCAAATACCTCTTTACCTGAAATATCTCCTGAAAACTCTCTAACTACAGAATATAAAAGTTCTGCTCCTTTTGAGTTTGTTTGGAAAAATGAAAATGGTGATATTTTAAATTTAAGACCTAAAAGATTTTCTTCTATATAATCTTTTCCATATAAAAGTCTAAGCTCATCAACTTTTACAACATCTGATAATGTATCATTTACAGTATGAAGTATTCCATTTATTTTTCCACTAAGTTTAAGTGAAGTTAAATTATCTACAAGTTCAGTTAAATCAACTTCCTTTTGTGATGTTGTAACTAAGTTTATAAGCATTTCTCCTGTTGCAAATGCTTTTCTAACAACTAAATGTCTTAAATAACCTTCATGTGTTCTTGTTCTATAATATGTTAAGTCTTTATCTTTAAAAAAGTCTAATACACAAAGAAGAACATTTTTAAAATCCTCATCAATTATTTTACATCCATTAACAGTAACAACCTCATAAAAGCTACCTTTTTTATGCATTCCAAGTGAAAGCTCTCCACCTTTTTCAAGGTCTCCAAATGAAAACTCCATTTTATTTCTATATTCAACTGATGATGGACTTTCAACTATAGGTAAAAACTTATAATCATCTATAACCTCATCAATAATTGACTTAACTTGTGATTCTTTAAGTTTAAGCTGACTTTCATATGAAAGGTTTTGATAAGTACATCCTCCACATTCACCAAAATGAACACATTGTTTTGGTATTTCCATATCTGAAGGTTTTAAAACCTCAATAATCTTTGCTTCTATTTTATCTGATTTTTTCTTTGATATTCTAATTTTAACTGTTTGCCCTTTAAGTCCACCTTTTATCTTTACTTTTTTATCATCTACATGTGTAATTCCTATATTAGGAAATAACATATCCTCTATATATACTTCTAATTCATCATTTTTCTTTACCATTCTTACACTCCTAATTAGAATTTTTATGTTATATCTGAAAACTCAATATTAGTCATTTCACTAGTTTTTATAAATGATCTATTATCTGTTTGATCCTCGTCTTTTACAATAGTTCTTGGAAGAGTTACTACAAAAGTTGTTCCTTTACCATATTTACTTTTAACTAATATATCTCCATTTAACATTTCAACTAATGATTTTACAAGGGAAAGTCCTATTCCACTTCCCTCTGAACTTCTAGTTAAAGACTTATTAACTTGTCTAAACCTTTCAAATATAACTAATAATTTATCCTTTGGTATTCCAACGCCACTATCAATTACACTTATTTCTATTTTATCTTTAAAGGTTTTAATATCTACAAGGATTTCACCATTTTCCTCTGTAAACTTAACAGCGTTTGATAAAAGATTTAACATTATTCTCTCGATTTTATCTTCATCATATGCCATTATAAGCTCTTCTACGTCTGTGTCAAATACTACATTTAAATTTTTCAAATGTGCATATTCTATTACAGAGGTTACTGTGTTTTCTATAACATCTACTATATTTCCATTTTTAAGATTTAAACTTACATAACCTGAATCTATTTTTGTAATATCAATTAAGTTATTTACAAGTCTTAAAAGCCTATGAGAATTGTGTTTTATGTTTTCTATATTATTATTAAAACCTATTTTAAGCTTACACTCTTCTTCACAGTTATCCATTTTTCTTTCCATTAATTGAAGTGATGCTAGTATAACATTTAATGGTGTTCTAAGCTCATGAGATATATTAGCAAAAAACTCTGTTTTTATTTTATCATATTCAATAGCATCAACAAGCTTTTTTCTTTCACTAACATTAGTAACTATTGTTAGAAAACTTTGTTCTCCTTCATAGTCTATTAAAGACCTTCTTATTTCAACATCTACACTTTCTCCACGAATGGTTTTAATAACTTTTTCATATGGTGCTTTTCCATAATAATCTTTATTTCTTACCTTATCTAAGTAAGACGTATCTCCTAAAAAGCTATCTATATTCTTTCCTATAATATCTTTTTTAGATTTAGCCTCTAATAACCTTCTTCCCTCATCATTTACAAATAATATAATATTATCTTCTCTATGAGCAAAAATAGCATCAGGACAAGACTCTATAAATCTTCTGTATCTTTCCTCATTTTCCTTTAATGCTTTATTTGCTTCTTCAAGCTCTACAGTTCTTTCTTTTACTTTACTTTTAAGCCTTCTATTTACAAATAAAACTCCACCTATTCCAATACTTATAATAAAACCTGAAGTTATTATTGTAAATGTGATTTTTCTCCATGAATCTGGTGAGTAAACAATAGCTTCACCAAACCATTTCTTCTTTATTTCCTCATCTATCTTTTTTCTTTTTACGCTTTTTAAACCTTCATTAAAAACACTTATTATTTCCTTATTTTCAGGTAATGTCATTAAACCATACTCTACATGTTGTATAGTTTGTCCTGTAACTTTTATTTTATTAAGCATCTTTTGCTTTTGCAGATAGTAAAATCCCACTAATCTATTACCTACAAAAGCTTCTACTTTTTTATTAAAAAGTAGGTCTATTGCTTCTTTATTTGTTCTACTTGATATAGTATTTATTCCACCTATTTTATTTAAAATTTCTTCACCTATATCACCTTTTTGTACAGCAACATTTCTTCCCTTTAAATCATATAAAGAGCTAATATAAGTTGTATCATTTAAAGTAAATATAACCTGATCATTTGCTGTATATGATTTACTAAAAATAAATTCTTCTTCTCTGTCATTAGTTTTGTTGGCCCCTTGAATAGCATCTATTCTTCCTTCTCTTAAAGCATCTATTGCCTCACTCCATGTTAGTGGCACAAACTCTATTTTATAGCCTATCTCCTCAGCAACAGCAGATACCATATCAATGTTAAAGCCTTTATACTCACCATCTTTATCAATAAACTCATAAGGAGGATAACCTATATCTCCTCCTATTCTTAAAACCTTTTTATCATTTGTAAAAGCATATACATTTATTGTAGAAAATGTAAAAAATAAAGCCAAAAAAACAAATATACATTTCTTTTTCATAAACCTCTCCCCTGATAATAAACTACGCTGTTTAAATTATATAGCAAAACTTTACATAATTCTATTTTTTCTTATAATATTTTCATCAATATTGTAAATTGATATATAATAAGTATATTAAAATTTTGGAGGTTATTATTATGGATACTAAACCAGTTGTAAATGCTTCTATTAAAATGGCAATATGTGATAGAGATGAAGAATATACTCTTAAAGAATACTTTAAAGAGAAAAATATACTAACTGCTGCTGTAGATATTGGTGGAAACCTTTTAACGTCTATTCCTAAAATAATGGAGCGTTCTGTTGTTGCAGCTAAAAGAAGTGGTCTTATTAAAGAATGCGAAGCACATGAAGGAGCTGTTGCAGGAGCTACTAAGGAGGCTTTAATGCAGGTTACTCCAAAAGCACTTGGACTTAACATTGGAGGTAAAATAGGAATTGCAAGATCAGGTGTTCATATTAGTGTTACTATTTATCTTAGTATAGGTATACTTCACCTTAATGAAATTACTATAGGACTAGGCCACAGAACACTTTCAGAGGCATAACTTTTTATTGACATTTATAAATAGGTTAATTATAATTTCAGATAACACCTAAGTTGCATATACCTTGTAATTTTTACATTTTCAATATATGCAAGGTATTTTATGTAGATTTGTATTATTTTTGTAGTATTTATATTTAGTAGAATTGTAGCACAGTAGGAGATAGGTGTTTGTTTTAACTTTTTAATAATTAATAAATCATCTCCTTAATATAAGGAGATTTTTTGTATTTAAAAGTATTTTAGGAGGGTAAGTAGTATGGTAGGAAAAAAACTAAAAAAAATTTCTAAAGGGCTAATTCTAGCTCTAGCTTCAGTATTAGTATTAGCTAGCTGTTCATCTGGAGGAGACAAAGAAGCTTCTTCAACACAGGATGCTGTAAAAACAATAGGTATTGTTCAATCAGCTCCACATCCAGCTCTTGATGCAGCAAATCAAGGCTTTATAAAGGCTCTTGAGGAAAAAGGTTACAAAGACGGAGAAAAAATAAAAATTGTTTCTAAAAATGCTCAAGGCGATGTAGCTAATAACGATCAAATTACAAAAAAATTCGCTTCTGATAAGGTAGATTTAATACTTGCAATTGCAACACAATCAGCACAAGCATCAGTTAATGCAACAAAGGATATTCCAATACTTATAACAGCAGTAACTGATCCTGTTGAAGCAAAACTTGTTTCTTCACTTGAAAAACCAAGTGGAAATGTTACAGGTACAAGTGACAGAGCTCCTATAAAAGCTCAACTTGAAATGGTTAAAAAATTAAAAGCAGATGCTAAAAAAGTTGGTTTTATATATAATGCAGGTGAGGCTAACTCAGTTGTTCAATTAAAAGAAGCTCAAAAGGTATGTAAAAACTTAGGACTTGAACTTGTTGAGCAAACAATAACATCAACAAATGATGTTGTACAAGCTATGGACTCTATTTGTAAAAAAGTAGATGTTTTATATGTTCCAACTGATAACACTGCTGTACAAGCAGGACCTACAATTGGTAAAAAAGGAATTGAACATAAAATACCTGTTATTTCAGCAGAAGGTAGTGTTGTTGAAAACGGTGGACTTTTATCAGAAGGTATAGATTATACAAGTCTTGGATACAAAACAGGACTTATGGCAGCTGATATTTTAGATGGAAAATCTAAACCAGCTGATATGCCAATTCAATTAGCAGAAAAATTTACTTTAACTATAAATAAGGATACTTTAAGTAAAATAGGACTTCAACTACCTAAGGAACTTGAAGAAAAAGCAACTTTCATAGGTGGTGAAAAATAGTGTCTTTCTTATTATCCGTACTAGAACAAGGACTTATATATGGAATAGTTTCACTTGGTGTATATATAACATTTAAAATACTAGACTTTCCAGACATGTCTGTTGACGGATCATTCCCATTAGGCGCAGGGGTTTCTGCTCTGTGCCTAACCCATGGGGTGAATCCTTACTTAACACTTATAATAGCCTTTGCAGCAGGTGCTGTTGGAGGGCTTTTAACAAGCTTTTTACATGTAAAGCTTAAAATAACTAATCTTTTATCAGGTATATTAGTTATGCTTGCCCTATACTCTCTTTCACTTAGAATTATGGGCAAACCAAATATATCTTTATATGGAAACGATACTATATTTTCAAGTGGTGTAGATTCACTTTTCATAATAGCTATATTTGTAATTGTATGTAAAATATTACTTGATTTATTTTTCAAAACAAAACTTGGTTTTATGCTTATATCATCTGGAGATAATCCACAACTTGTAACTTCTCTAGGAGTTAATAAAGGCTTTATTATTACAATAGGTCTTATGATATCAAATGGATTAGTTGCACTTGGAGGCTCTTTAATGGCTCAGCAACAAGGCTTTGCTGACATACAAATGGGAGCAGGTACAATTATTGTTGGTCTTGCAGCTATAATTATTGGAACTTCAATATTTAAAAAGGTAAATATAATAGCAGCTACAACTATTACTATTATAGGTTCAATTATTTACAAGCTTATACTTGGAATTGCAATGTCTTTAGACTTTGTTGAATCATATGATATGAAGCTAATTACGGCTTTAATAGTAGCTGTTGCACTTGCACTTTCTAATATGAAATTTAAATTTAAAAAGAAAGATAAAGCTGTTGGAGGTGATTCTTCTGTTAGAACTACAAAATCTGCATAAAACATTTTCAAAGGGAACAGTAAATGAAAATTATCTTTTCAGAGGAATAGATCTTAAAATAGAAAAAGGTGATTTCATTACTATAATAGGAAGTAACGGAGCTGGTAAATCCACTCTTTTAAATATAATAGGTGGAAAAATTCCACTTGATGAAGGAAAAATCCTTTTAAACGGAAATGATATTTCAAATGTTCCAGAGTATAAACGTTGTAAGGTTATAGGAAGAGTATTTCAAGACCCATCTTTAGGTACTAGTCCATCTATGACTATACTTCAAAACCTTTCAATGGCTTATAATAAAGGTAAAAGCTTTAACTTAACACCTGGAATAACAAAGAGTAAAATAAATTATTTTAGAACTCTTTTAGAAAAATTAAATCTTGGACTTGAAAACAAAATAAATACTAAGGTAGGAGACTTATCTGGTGGCCAAAGACAATCTTTAGCTCTTTTAATGGCTACAATGTCTAATCCTGATGTTCTTCTACTTGATGAACATACAGCAGCACTTGATCCTAAAACATCTGAACTTATTTTATCTTTAAGCGAAGAAGTTATAAGAGAAAAAAACATGACCTCTTTAATGGTTACACATAATCTTAATCATGCTATTAAAACAGGTAATAGACTTATAATGCTTCACAGAGGACAAATTATAATGGATATTAAAGGACAAGAGAAAAAAGATCTTACTGTTGAAAAACTAATAGATTCATTTGAAAAACTAAACTTTAAAAACGAATTAAGTGATAGGGCTATATTCTCATAAGAATATAGCCCTTCTTTATTAATATATAATTAACATTATTAACAAATAACAGCATTTTCTTGTTATATTTAAAATTTTTATTGAAATATTCTTAACAAAATGTTATCATATCTGAAGGAAATACCTTAATACCTTAAACCCTATGCCATGAACACACAAAGTTTTAATTTATTAAATTAAATCAGGGAGATGATAATATATGGAATTTGTCCCAATAAAAAAAAGAACACTAAGTGATAAAGTTCGTGAGCATCTTTATGAATATATAAAAACTATGGATTTAAATTCAAATACAAAACTTCCATCTGAAGACTTAATAGCACAAAATCTAGGGGTTAGCCGTATTACTATTAGAAAAGCACTAACAGACCTTGAAACTAACGGAATAGTGTTTAGAGTACACGGTAAAGGCACATTTGTAAATCCTGAAGCCCTTCAACTTAAAGTTAATATTACAAATGGATTTGAAGTAAAACAAATGATAGAAGATAGTGGCTATAAAGCTGATGTTGAAATTTTATATGTTGGATGTGAACCTTGTAATATAGAAACTGCTAAAAATTTAAAAATAAATGAAGGCGATGAAATAGTTAAAGTAGAAAAGCTTTTTTATGCTGATGGAAAACCTGCTGTTTTTTGTATAGATCGCTTTCCAAAATCTGAAATAAATGAATCTGTATGTAAAGAAGATATGATTGGATCTATTTTTAAATATATGATTAAAAAAACAGGCAAAATAGTAACATGGGATAAATCAAGTATTCGCTGTGCTACAAAAGAAAGCCTTTTATCTTTAAGTAAAAATATATCTAAACTTCAAAATGATGCTCTTTTAGTATTTAATGTTAAAAACTATGAACAACAAAATAATATAGTTCTTTATAACACTGAAATATATGATACTAACTTTATAAACTTTAATGTTATAAGGCAAAAAAAGATAATATAAAGGGCTATAATAAATTATAGCCCTTGTTTATATAAGTATGTTAATTATTTATATGTTTTATGCTTCTTTAAAATTCTTTTTAACTTCATTAAAGTTAAATAAAGTATATAAAACTATTGATGTAACACTTACTGTAAATAAACCATTACTTAAAAGTTGGCTCCATAGTCCTGGGAAGTTTTCAAATACATGACCTGAGAAACAAGTAGCAATACCAATTCCCATACTAATAGCAAGTGTTATAAAGTTTTTGTTTTCAGATAAATCTACGTTTCTAAGTATTGATAAACCTGAAGTTGTTATTATTCCAAATAAACAAATAGTAACGCCACCTAAAACTGGTGTTGGAATAAGTGAAATAAGTGTTGTAAGTTTTGGTATGAAAGCAATTACAATAAGCATTATAGCTGCTGTTTTAATTATGCTATTGCTTTTATACTTTGAGAATCTAAATATAGCAACGTTTTCACTTAAAAATGCTTGTGGAAATGCGTTAAATGCTCCAGCAACAACTTGTGCTATTGCTTGCCCTCTAAGGCCTTTAGCTTTTCCTCTGTTATCTGTTACTTTTCCAGATAAATCATCTAGTATAGCAAAAACTCCTATACATTGAACTAAGTTTATAATACAGAAAATAATCATCATAACAATAGCTTCTGGTTCAAACTTAGGTGCACCAAAGCTAAAAGGTTGAACTATTTGGAACCATTTTGCTTCAAAAACTGGAGTAAAATCGATCATACCCATGAAAGCGCCTATTACAGTTCCTGATATAAGTCCTACCATTAAAGCAATAGATTTTAAAATTCCACGTCCAAATCTTTCAAGAATTATAACAATAGCAACTACTAAGAAACCTAATATAAAGTTTTTAGGATCCCCGTAAGTAGCTGTTCCCTCACCTGCAATTTCTTCTAAAGCTCCAGGTGCTAAACTTATTCCTAGTAAAGTAACAAAAGAACCAACAACTATTGGTGGAAAAAATACTAAAATTTTATGCATGAAAAAACAAAGTCCAAAAACTACTAATCCTGATACCATAATGGCACCAAATAAAGTTTGAAGATCAAACTTCTCACCAACTATCAGCATTGCTGCAAGTGGTACAAATGAAGCTCCTAAAACAAGTGGTGCTTTAGAACCTGCTATTTTTCCTATACCATACACTTGAATAAGTGCTGCTATAGCATTTGCAAATAAAACTGATGCTAGTAAAACTGCTAATTTCTCAGCACTTAAACCATTACTTTTTCCTACAACTAAAGCAACAGTTATAGAACCTGGACAAAGCGTTAAAACCTGTTGAAGTGCTAGGATAATCTTATCCTTAGTCGGAACCTTACCTTCAAAAGGAGACACTTCATGCTTTTCCTCTTTTAATACAGTACAACTCATTAAAATAACCCTCCTACAAAAACAATTAATTTTTGCTTCCCACACATATACTCAAATTATTAATAAATAATAATAAAAGACATTTTAATGTTTTACTTTTAAGTAAAATCGAATTATTGAAAAAATTTAAAATAATATTAACCCACAAAATAATCAATAAATAAAAAATTAAATAACAATTTATAGCCACGAAAAAGGTTATCCTATAGATAACCCTTTTGATTTTTTAAGAATTATTCTTTGTCAGGTGCTCCTACTGGACAAATTCTTGCACAGTTTCCACATGATACACAAACTTCTGAATTAATTACAAACTTGTCCCCAGCTGATATACATGATACTGGACACTCTGGTGCACATGCTCCACATGCAATACATGAGTCTGCTATTACATAAGCCATTAAAACCCCTCCTAAATACTTCATAGACAAATGGTAATACCTTTAAACGTATTACCTATAATTCTATTTTATTTTAAATACTGCCAAAAATCAAGTGTAAATTACATTTTTCTAACCGTTTTATAATATTTAAAACCCCTAGGTATAATTACTTTGTTTTTTCATAATATACACAATTACATAACTATTTATACCCTCGGTATCCTTAATAAATAACAACCCTTCCTTATTATATATGTATTTAATTTTTATATTTAAAATATTGAAAATATTCAGTTTTAATATTTATAAATTTAATAATTGATTATTGAATAATTATTTTTTTTCGTTTATGATTATATTAAAGGTATTATCTTATTACTTGTTATTTGTTATCTTGTTTTGATGTTCTTGTATATTTTAA
>JAEWEN010000001.1 GCA_023389275.1 Bacillota bacterium | reverse complement strand
TCTGTTTCTGACAATATGAATATTGTAATGGCTATGAATATGGGTGGAGATGATTTTATTACAAAACCTTTTGACCTTGATGTTTTAACTGCAAAAATTCAAGCTATTCTTCGTCGCACCTATGATTTTTCAGGGCAAAGTCATTTAATTCAGCATAAAGGTGCTATTTTAAATACAAATGATGCAAGTCTTACTTACAATAGTGAAAAAGTAGATCTTACTAAAAATGAATATAAGATTCTTCAAATTCTAATGGAAAACAAGGGTAAGGTGGTAAGTAGAGATAGTATTATGACAAAGCTTTGGGAAACAGATGATTTTATAGATGAAAATACTTTAACTGTTAATGTAACAAGGCTTCGTAGAAAACTTGAAAAATCAGGTCTTTGTGATTTTATTAAAACTAAGAAAGGCATTGGCTATATGGTGGATTAAAATGATAGTTAAATATATAAAAAGTCATACTAAATCTATTGTATTATTTATTCTTTGTACTTTAATATTTGCTATGGTATTTTCACTTTATGATTTACCACTTGAAGCTGTTTTTTATTCTTTTCTACTTTGTTTTATTTTATCTGCTTTTTTCATTGTATTTGATTTTTTAAAATACTGTAAAAGGCATAAAACTTTAGACAATTTAATGAATAATATAAATTTAAGTATAGATAATCTTCCAGAGCCTAGTTATTTATTTGAAGTGGAATACCAAGATTTAATTAAATCTGTTTATGAAGATAAGATGAATACTATCTCAAAATATGATAATGAAACCAGTGCACTTATAGATTATTATACTCTTTGGGCACATCAAATTAAAACGCCTATTGCTGCTATGAGGCTTCTTCTTCAAACAGATAATTTAAATATAAAAGACCTTAATTTAGAGCTTTTTAAAATTGAACAATATGTTGATATGGTTCTTCAATATTTAAGGCTTAATAGTGATTCAACTGATTTTGTTATTAAAAAATATGATTTAAACAAAATAGTAAAGAAAGCTGTGAGAAAGTATTCAAAAGTGTTTATTGGTAAAAAGCTTAGTTTAGATTTTAAAGACTTTAACTGTGAAGTTGTAACAGATGAAAAGTGGCTTTCATTTGTTATAGAGCAAATACTTTCTAACTCTCTTAAATACACTACTTTTGGTAAAATATCTATTTACCTAAAAGAGCCTAAAACACTTGTTATTGAAGATACTGGTATAGGCATTGCAAAGGAAGATCTTCCTAGAATATGTGAAAAAGGATTTACAGGATATAATGGAAGACTTGATAAAAAGTCTACTGGAATTGGTCTTTATCTTTCTAAGTCAATTCTTAAAAAGTTATCCCACAGTATAAATATAGAGTCAACTGTAGGGGTTGGTACTAAAGTGTTTATAAACCTTGATACATACGACTTAAAACCTGAGTAAAGATAACCTTACAAAAGTGTAAGGTTATCTTTATTAATGTAAGGTAAAGCTATGGAAGGCATCTTCTTCCCTTTGATATACTAAATTTAACAAAAACAAGGGAGGTTATTTTTATGGGAATATTAGAAGTAAATAATCTAAAGAAAGTTTATACAACACGTTTTGGTAACAACCATGTTAAGGCATTATCTAATGTGTGTTTTTCTGTTGAAGAAGGTGAATATGTAGCTATTATGGGAGAGTCTGGTTCTGGGAAAACAACTCTTTTAAATATTTTAGCATCACTTGATAAACCAACAAGCGGTGAGGTTTTATTAGAAGGAAAAAACATTGTTTCTCTTAAAGAAAAGGAAATATCAGCTTTTCGTCGTAAAAATCTTGGATTTGTATTTCAGGATTTTAATTTACTTGATACTTTTTCTCTTCAAGATAATATTTTTCTTCCACTTGTTTTATCAGGTAAAAACTTTGATGAAATGGATACTCTTTTAAAACCTATTTCTAAAAAGCTTGGAATAGAAGGTATTCTTAATAAGTTTCCATATGAGGTTTCAGGGGGACAAAAACAAAGAGCTGCTGTTGCCCGTGCATTAATAACAAACCCAAAACTTATTCTTGCAGATGAACCAACAGGCGCACTTGACTCTCGCTCTACTGATGAGCTTTTAAAATTATTTACAGATATAAATAATGAAGGTCAAACTATTCTTATGGTAACTCACAGTACTAAAGCTGCAAGCCATGCTAAAAGAGTATTGTTTATTAAAGACGGTGAAGTTTTTCATCAAATATATAAAGCATCTATGACAAATGATGAAATGTACCAAAAAATATCAGATACACTAACCATACTTGCAACAGGTGGTGGAGAAAATGAGTAATCTTTTTTATTCAAAACTTGCTTTAAATAATATTAAGAAAAACTCTAAAACATATTTTCCTTATATTTTAACCTGTATAGGAACTATATCAATGTATTATATTATGTATGCCCTATCTTTAAACAAAGGCCTTGATAAGGTTCCAGGTTCTGATGCATTAAAAACCATTTTATTTTTAGGAACATGTGTTATTGGATTTTTCTCTATTATATTTTTATTTTATACAAATAGCTTTTTAACTAAACGTCGTAAAAAGGAATTTGGTCTTTTTAATATACTTGGAATGGAAAAGAAACATATTTCTAAAATGCTTTTTTTAGAAACTATTTATGTTTTAATTTTTAGCCTTATAACTGGTATTTTAAGTGGAGTTGTTTTAAATAAGCTAATATATCTTTTTCTTTTAAAAATACTAAATTTCAATGTACAAATGGGATTTGAAATGCCACTTAAAGCTATTTTATCTACTATAGTTTTATTTAGTATTATTTTTGCCCTAATATTTTTAAATACTCTTCGTCAAGTCCACCTTACTAATCCTATTGAACTTCTTAAAGGAAGTGAAACAGGTGAAAGAGAGCCTAAAACTAAGTGGCTAATTGCTGTAATTGGTACTATTTGTTTAGCATCTGGATATTATATGTCACTTTCAATTAAAAATCCTCTTGATGCAGTTAATTTATTTTTCATAGCTGTTATTCTTGTTATAATAGGAACTTACTTTTTATTTATAGCTGGAAGCATTGTGGTTTTAAAAGCTTTAAAGAAAAATAAAAAGTACTATTATAAGTTAAATCACTTTACTTCTGTTTCAGGTATGATTTATCGTATGAAACAAAATGCAGCAGGTCTTGCTAGTATATGTATTTTATCAACATGTGTTTTAGTTATGCTTTCTACTACGGTTTCTATGTATGCTGGAATGGAAGATGTTTTAAGAACAAGATTTGAAAGAAATATAATTGTAAATGCACAAAATGTCTCTAAAGAAGATATAAGTAAAATTAATAATATTATAGATGAAGAGTCTGGAAAAGAACATGCTAAGATAAATAATGTTGTAAAGTATCGTTCAATGGATTTTGCATTTGCTCAAAATGGAAATAAGTTTGAAGGAAAAAGTTCTCAAATTATAAATCCTACTAATTCAAATGCAGCACATGTTCACCTTATTCCACTTGATGAATATAATATTATGCAAAATACAAAAGCAGCGCTAAATAACAATGAAGTTTTACTTTATACAATACGCGGAGATATAGCTGGGGACACTCTAAATATTAATAATACAAAGTTTAATATTAAAGATAGATTAGATACTTTAAGTATAGGCTCTAGTCAACTTGCTTATATGATTAATACCTACTATATTGTTGTAAAAGACGAAAATACTATTAGTGATATTTATAAAACATACTATAAAAATAATTCTACACCTGAACTATCATATTACTGTGGATTTGATTTAGATGAAAATAGTGAAAAACAAATTAAATTAACAAATAATATAGAAAAAAGATTAAAATCTAGTGGTCTAGAATACCACATTGAAGGTGCAGAAGAAAGTAGACAAGATTTTTATTCTCTTTATGGAGGATTGCTTTTTATAGGAATATTTTTAGGATTACTATTTATTATGGCAACAGTTTTAATAATATACTATAAACAAATCTCTGAAGGATTTGATGATAAAAAACGCTTTGAGATTATGCAAAAAGTTGGTATGGATAAAACAGAAATTAAAAAATCTATTAAAAGCCAAGTGCTAACTGTGTTTTTCCTTCCTCTTGTAACAGCAGCTATTCATATAATATTTGCTTTTAATATGATAAGTAAACTTTTAACTGCTTTAAACCTTACTAACACTACTTTATTTGCATGGTGCTGTGTTTTTACAATATTAGTTTTTACTATATTCTATTCACTAATCTATACATTAACAGCTAAAGTGTATTATAAAATTGTAAGTTAAAAAGCCCTTATAAAGGGCTTTTTTTACTTGTCATTATATTTTCTAAATTTAAAAAGTCTCTTTCTAAGTCATATATATTTTTATATACCTCATCTATTCCTAAAAGTCTTTTTAAAAACATTTTTTCTTCTAAAGATAGTGTTAACTCTTCATACCATGGTCTTGATTTTTTATTAATGCTTTCATAAGAAGTATAATAAAGGTGAAGTAGCAAGTGTCCTATATAAGAAAAATCATCTTCTACTCTATATTTTTTATTATTAATAAATCTTGCAAGACCAAAATCAACTAAATAAACATTATTTTCATTTAAAATAACATTAGGTACCCTTATATCTCTATGTACTATATTTTTACTGTGAAGATACTTAACTATATTTATAATTTTTATACCTATTTTATATATTTCATCTAATGAAAATACATACTTATCCTCAAAAATAACTTCTTCCACTGTTTTGCCCTTTATATATTCTAAAACACAAGCATATGTAATTTCATTTTCTATTACATCTATAATTTTAGGTATAAATGGATTATCAAGAGTTGAAAGAATCTCTCCTTCACTTTTAACTTTATTGAAATCCTTTTTAATAAACTTTCTTTTTATCTCTTTTAAAATATATTGTTTTTCATCTAAGGATACTAAATAACAAATACCAAACCTGCCTTCGCCTATAAAATCTAATACCTTATATTTATCAATAAAGCTCCCCAAGAAAAAAAGCCCTTATAAAGGGCTTTTTATAAACTATTTATTTAATTTTCTTTTTCTTAAAATAAGCCAAATACCTATTCCTATTAAGGCTACTGCTAAAATACTCGCTATAGCTATTGCCCCTACATTAGGTACTTTAATTTGTAGTTGAAATATGTTTTCTTCAAGAGGAACAATAGTCCATTCCATGGTTTTCCCATTATTATATACATTAGTTGCATTACTCATTAAAGGCTTTATTGGAGTATCTAATATAAATTTAAAATCTACACTATTCATAACTGCTTTACTTAAAAACTTAGTAATACCGTCATCTGGTGTAAGTTTCCCAAGGTCCACTCTTAAATCTACATAGTAAATATCAGAAAACAATCCTTTATCTACAGTAAACATTTCATCTTTTTGAATGTTTGCTACTGTTTCAGCTTTAGACCCATTTATCTGGTATTTTATTTTTTCTAAAGTTAAATTTAACTCTTCTAAATCCTCAAATCTTTTTTCTACTAATATACCTGATTTTTCATATTCATTAATATCACTTACTTTAAACTGAGCATCTATTAAATCATTTTTTAAATTATATATAGGATTTTTACTCTCCGGAATAAGTGATTGTATAGTTTTATTTACTAGAATTTTCATTTTAACATCTGAAGATGTATCAGTATTTATAGATAGCCTAATATATCCACTTACACATCCTGTTGTAAAAATCAAACTACACATTATTAATATTAAAGCTATTTTTTTCATATGTTTCACCTATTCTAATGATATATTTATTTTGCTTCCTTTTTGCCCCTTTAGTATTTCTATTTTTGAAGATATTCTTTCTTTAATTTCTCCAACGTGAGATATTATACCTACAGTTTTCCCACCTGCACCTAGTTCTATTAAAGTTTCTATAGCTTTTTCAAGTGACTCAGGATCTAATGTTCCAAATCCCTCATCTACAAACATAGCTTCAATTCTTACTCCACCTGAATTTGACTGTATTACATCTGAAAGACCAAGTGCTAGTGCAAGTGATGCTTTAAAGCTTTCTCCACCAGATAAACTTTTTATACTTCTTGTTTTCCCTGTATAGTTATCATAAACATCAAAGTCAAGTCCTTGGCCTTTTCTAGCATCTGTTATTTCAAGCTTTCTTTCAAGATAATATCTTTCATTTGTCATTGCTTTAAATCTTATATTTGCATATTCTAATATTTCATTAAAGTGATAAGCTAAAACATATCTTTCAAATGTTATTTTTTTAGAGTTATTTCCATTTGCTATGT
This sequence comes from Bacillota bacterium, assembly GCA_023389275.1. Taxonomy (GTDB): domain Bacteria; phylum Bacillota; class Clostridia; order Clostridiales; family Caloramatoraceae; genus Clostridium_AB. Next base: position 2,913 of record JAEWEN010000001.1, on the reverse strand, counting down.
TAGAAAGCTCTGATACTATACTATATTTCTCATCTTTTTCTTTTATTTTTTCTGATATAGCATTTACCGAAAGTATTGTTTTTTCATTGTTATCTACCCTTGAGTAAACTACTTTTTCTCTATTTTCTATTTCCTTTAATGCTATCTTTATTTCTTCTTTTAAAGCCTCTAGCTTTTCAAAGTCCTTTTTTTCATCGTTTAAGGTTTCTTCTTCTAAAGTTTTTATTTCTTGTTTTACCTTTAAAAGCTTTTCTCTATATTCTTTTTCTTCTTTTATAGCATTTTTAAGTGCTTCTTCTATAGAATCTATTTTATTTTTAGTTTCTATTATTTTACCCTCAAGGTCTTTTAAAGATTTTATTTCACTGGTTAGTGTTTTTTCAAATGAAGATTTTGCTTCTTTTAATATTTCACATTTTGCAAATGTTTCTTTTTCATTTATCTCAAGCTGCTTTATGTTTTTTTCTATTTCTTCTATTTCTTTTTCTATTGCCTCTTTTTCTAAAACCTGTTTATTTTTAATACTTAGCTGACTCTTTTTCTCTTTTATATTTTTCTCAAGGTTTTCTAATTCACTTTTAACTTTACTTCCCTTTTCTATTATAGATTTTTGAAGAGTATCTATTTCATCTTTGTTAAAACTTTCAATTCCTAAATATTTTTTAAACCCTTCTAAAATACTACCTTTTAAAAGCTCTGTTATTTTTCCGTTTATAGAAGATACTTCTTGAAGCTGTTTATCCTTTAAAACCTTTATGTTTTCAAGTTTTTCTTTTAATGATTTTATATACTCTTCTGTTAAACTACTATTTAAAATTTTAGCTTTTAAAGGATGGTGAGTAGAGCCACATACTAAACAAGGCTCTCCTTCTTTAAGGTTTAGTGCAAGTATTCCAGCTTGTTGCTTTTTCATAGTTTCAACACTTGACTCATACTCATTACTAGCTTTTATGTAATCACTACTTATGTTTTCATATTTTATAGAAAGCTCTTTATGATTTGAAATATCTTTTTTAAGACTTTGGGTTTTTAGATAAAAGTCCTTAAGCTCTTCTCTTTCATCTGTTTTTTCCTTAAAACTTGTTTCAAGTGATAAAATTTCTAAATCAAGGTTTTTATTATTTTCTAAAAACTTTTCTATAGATTCTATTTTCTCTTTTTTAACCTTTTTAGTATTTTCCATTTCCTTTAAAGATAATGTTATATTTTTTAAGTTTTTCTCAACAATTAAAAGGTTATTAGAGTTTTTTTCATATTCTTTAAATCCTTCAATTTGAATTTCTAATGAATTTAAGTTTTTCTCAAGAAGCTTTCTCTCATCACATCTTTCTTCTTCTTTTTTCAAAGCTTCTTCCTTTTCACTTAAAACATTTGTAATTTCTTTTTCAGATAACTTTAAAGAGTTTACCCTATCTATTTTTAAGTTTACAGCTTTTATTTTTTCTATATTTTTAGTTAAATTTTCTACCTCTAAAGCTTTAGTAGCTTTTTCTTTTTCTATGTTTTTTATTTCTTTTTTATCATTTTCTATTTGAAGTTTTGTATCATCTAAAATTTCTATTATATTTAAATTTTCTTCATTAAGCTTTTGTTTTAAAAATTCATTTTCACCACATTCTATTTTATTTATTAAGGTTAATTGTCTTTCTCTAAAAACCTCAAGTTCTTTTTTCATAGAAAGGTATTTTTCCTTAAGCTTGTCTTGAAAATCTTTGTATATTTTACTTGAAAATATTTTTCTAAATATAACTTCTTTTTCCTCTGTTGATGATTCTATAAGCTTTTTAAACTCTCCTTGAGGAAGCATTACAATTTGTTTAAACTGTTCTGCATTAAGTCCTAAGAGACTTTCTATTTTTTCTTCTACTTCATTTACCTTGTTTAAAATTTTATCCCCTGGCATGTGAAGCTCTACACTATGTCCTTTTTTAGTTTTTCTTCCTTCCATGCTTTGTGTAGGTTCTCTTCTTATAGTGTAAACCTCTCCATTTAGTGAAAACTCAAGCTCTACAAAACAGGTTTCATCTCCCTTTGCAAAATCGCTTTTTAGCTCTTTAGCATCTCTTGTGTCACCTGATGTTTTTCCAAACAAAGCAAAACTTATTCCATCAAATATTGTTGTTTTACCGCTTCCTGTAGGTCCTGTTATTAAATATATACTATTCATTTTAGTAAAATCTATTTCTTCAAAACCTGCATATGGTCCAAAAGCATTTAGTTTTAATTTTAGAGGTCTCAACTAATTACCTCCTCTGCAACAGATTTAATCTCATCTATTATTTTGTCTTTTCTATTTTCATCTATTTCTTTAAAATCTAAATAAAAGTCTAAAAAAAGATCGTCTATAGACTTTTCCTTATAGTTTTTATTATTATCTAAAACTACATCTTCTCTTTCCCTTGAAGCTTTTCTAAGTCCTAAAACATTTTTGTAAACACCTCTTAAACTTCCTATAGCATCTACTACTTCTCCTTCATCTAAAAGATGTGCAAAAACATAGTCGTCTAGGTTTTCTCCTTTGTAGTTTTTAGGATTTATTAAGTCTTTTAAATATCCTTTTACAACTCTTAAATCTCTTTTTAAATTTAAGCATTTAGTTTCTATATTTACATTTCCATTATCTATGTTAACTATAGTTACGCTTTTTTTCTGGTTGTATTCTGATACTGAGTATTTTAAAAGTGAACCTGAATATCTTATTGTTTCTCTCAAAACCTTTTGTGGTCTATGAAGATGTCCTAGTGCAACGTATTTAAAATCTTTAAATATTTCAGGACTTACAATGTCTACATTTCCTATACTTAAAGGTCTTTCAGAATCACATGTACTACTCATCCCCCCTACAAAACAGTGGGATATTAAAATACTATTTTCATCTATATCTGTGTTTTCAAAAATATATTTTAAAGCATC
>JAEWEN010000029.1 GCA_023389275.1 Bacillota bacterium | reverse complement strand
TAGCTGCTGCATTAATTCTTGCAATCCAAAGCTTTCTATAATCTCTCTTCTTAAGCTTTCTACCAACGTATGCTTGGCTTTGTGCCTTCATAACTGCTTGCTTAGCTATTTTATATAGTTTGCTTTTCGCACCATAATATCCTTTTGCTAGCTTTAACACTTTTTTACGTCTTTTATGTGAATGCACTGATCTTTTAACTCTTGCCATTAGTGTACCCTCCTTTTCCTTCTATATATTCTATACGTAAGGTAATAATTTTCTTATTATCTTAATTTCAGCTGCGCTTATATAAGTACCTTTTCTAAGTTTTCTTTTTCTCTTAGAAGATTTCTTATTTAGAATGTGTCTTTTGAAAGCATGAGCTCTTTTAAACTTACCGCTTGCTGTCTTTCTATATCTTTTTGCTGCACCTCTATGAGTTTTCATTTTTGGCATTTTAGTTTCCTCCTCTCTTAATTAGGACTTTTTAGGAGCTAATATCATTATCATATTTCTCCCCTCAAGCTTTGCTGGCTTTTCTATTGTCCCTTCTTCTGATACTTTCTCAAAAAATGTTTTTAAAAGCTCTGTTCCAAAGTGAGAATGTTCTGCTTGTCTTCCTCTAAATCTCACTGTAACTTTTACTTTATCCCCGTCTTTTAGAAACTTTTCAGCATTTTTAGCTTTAACCTCAAGGTCGTGTGCTTCAATTGTCGGGCTTATACGGATTTCTTTTAAACTAACAACCTTTTGCTTTTTTCTAGCTTCTTTTTCTCTTTTTTGTTGTTCATAAATGTATTTTCCATAATCCATAATTTTTACTACAGGTGGTTTAGCCTGTGGTGCAATTAAAACTAGGTCTAGTTGTTTTTTCTCTGCAATTTCAAGAGCCTCTCTAGAAGACATTATCCCTCTCTCTCCATCTGCATCTAAAACCCTTACCTCTTTTTCACGAATCTCTTCATTGATTAAATTTTCTTTATTAATACTGATACACCTCCGAATTTAAAACCATACAAAAATAGTACGAATGGAGAAAATCCATCCGTACTAATATCTACATACTAAACAGTAATATATTCACTATATATTAACCTTACAGACTTAATTAGAGTAAGGTGAGAAACGGATGGTTTCTTCTCCACTATAAATATTATATATACTTTAAATTTTTATGTCAACAAATTACTTATTTATTATCTTTTTCCATATAATTTTACAAATTCACCTTTACAAAATTAAGATGTTAGTCTTTTAGGTAATCATTTATATTTTTATAAATTTAAAATTTGACTGGTAAATATATCTATGATAAAATAATTAGGTATTATGCCACTGTGGCGGAATGGCAGACGCACTCGACTCAAAATCGCCAAAATACATAGATACTTATTTAATCGTTGAATTATATAATCTTAAACTCTTTATATCCTATAATGAGAAAGCAATCTCATATACGATTTTGGTTTTAATATCAAAATTTGTGTATGAGTTTTTTTATGCTCTTTTTTAAGTATTTTCATTAAGGAGGTATTACTATGGCTAAAAAAATTAAGATAACACCTTCATCCAAAATTACCCTTGATAAAGGTATAGATGAATTTATGACATACTGCAAAGTTAAAAATCTCAGACCTGCTACTCTAAAATTTTATGAGTCAACTTGTGAAGGATATATCTATAAAGTATTAGATCCAAAAACATTAATCTCAGAAATATATCCTTCTACAATAGAAGACTTAATACTCTATTGTAAACAAAGAGGTATAAAAGATGTAAGTATAAATTCAATGCTTAGAGGAGTTCGTGCTATATTCAATTACTTCATGAAACTAGATTATATGGATAAATTTGAAATCTCACTAATAAAGCAAGATACTCCAATAATTGAAACCTATACGGATGCTGAGTTAGAACTATTATTAAAACAACCTAATAAAAACAAATGCTCTTTTGGTGATTATAGAAATTGGGCTATGTGCAACTTTCTTCTAGCTACAGGGTGTCGTTTTTCTACCTTAATTAATATAAAAATTAAAGATATTGATTTTAACGATAACACTATAACCTATAGTCACACTAAAAATAGGAGAAAACAAATTATTCCACTCTCTTCTACTTTAAAGCATGTATTATATATGTACTTAAAAATCAGAGGTAATGAACCTAATGATTTATTATTTTGTAACACCTACGGAGGTATGCTAGATAAAAGCACAATATCACAAAATCTTAGAGACTATAATCGAAAAAGAGGTGTTATGAAAACTGGCATACATAGATGGAGACATACATTTGCTAAGAAGTGGATTTTAGAAGGTGGAGATGTATTTAGTCTTCAAACTATGCTTGGTCATTCTTCTATGGAAATGGTTAAAAAATATGTAACCATGTTCTCTAATGACTTAAGTAAAAACTTTGACATGTACAATCCTTTGGATAATTTAGATGTATATAAAACTAAAATTAAAATGAAATAATAGGAGGAATAAAATATGAATGGATTAACATATGTAAACTTTCCAGACTTCTTAACTGAAGCTAATGATATAACTATACAAGAAAAGATGACTTTAATTGGACTTTTAAAACATAAACATGGTAAAAAAATGACGTGCTACCCTTCTCTTTTAACACTTGGGAAGTATCTTGGAAGAAGCATAAGAAGTGTTAGCAGATATTTAAAATCATTGAAAGAGAAAGGATATATAGAAATTTACAACAGAGGTCATAAATCCAACATGTATAAAATTCTATGTGCTATCACTTGGGATAACAACAGCGATGAAATGGTCTTATTAACTGAAGATAATTGTGAAGAATCTTCTTCTAATAACACAATTTCAAACTCAATAAATTCTATGGCTAAAAAAGCAATAGAAAAAGTAAACAATGTAGTAAAAAGAAATACCAATAATTGGAACAACAATAAATCTAACAATATTATACGTTGTAAAAAAGATGAGTATTCTTATGATACAAATAAAATTAGAGAAATGATGGGACTTAATTTAAATCCATAAATGGAAAAAGGACTCCAGTAACTGCGAATTACTGAAAGTCCAATAACAAAATATCTTCCAAAATATCTTACATATAATTTTAAAGAAATTTTCAAAAAAGTCAAGTATGTAAGGTTTATTTCTTATACACTTTTTTAAATAATCATTAAAAAGTGTTTTTTGTCATGTCTTAAATTATTTATATTCATTTTCTACATTATATAATACCTTTGTAATGCTATATTACATGGGTATTTTTATTTTATAATCTCATAGACAATTTATACTTATTGGTCTAATATGACATGGGTGCTATTCTAACAAGACATAATTTACTTTTTACAACATGCTATAGGTATTTTACTAACATAACAACTTAACAGGATTTATATAAAATATATATTATAACTCATTTAAACGTCTGTATCTAATCTCTTTATCTCCTTAAAGCCAATTTCATTAAAAATCGTAAAACCACCCCTCCCTATAAAAATAAAAAAAGGATAAATTCTAGATACCTCATTGCCAAATTAACAATGTGTTTATATACCTAAATCTACCCATTCACCTTTATACTTTCTTATACATTTAAATACCGTATCTCTATACTTACATCTAGCTAACTTTAACTTAAGCTTAAAATCATTCAATACCATTCCTTTAACATCTATAACTTCAACTGATCCATTACTATAAGTAACCTTGAAGTCTGCCTTATATTCTATTTTTCTTATAGTCTTATTCATATATTTAAACTTATCTTGCAATAAAAAAACAGGCTGTAACTCTATATCAATTACATCACCTGCTTTTTTTAGTTCTAATAAATACTCATAGTAGTCTAATTCCATTTTTGAATCCCATTTACGACCATACTTTTCTATCTTCTTATTATTATATTTACTTTTCACTTTAGCCAATTAAATCAATCTCCTTTTAGTGAAATTTGTTCAACACACTTTTGTTATCAATTAATATCTCAACTACCGTTTTGGTACTCCAGATGCTAGTATTCTAAGAGCTTCCTCCATACTAAAGGATTTGTTAACTCATCTGTAATTGGAATTCCATTATCTTTTTTAAATCTATCTAATGCTGATTTGACACTTCTACCAAGTGGAGGTCTTTCTTTGCTTTTACTTAAATAACCTTTTATTATTAAAATAGATTGGAGTATACTAGCACTACCTTTACTTTCTCCACCCTTAAATATAGGAAGTTTAGTACATAGTTCTTGAGTAGCAACTCCATCTTGATTTAATCCAACACAGCTTTGTAGCCCTTTGATTTCTTGAATCATAGCATCTTTAATTCTACTGTCAGCACAAGCACTTAATTTAACCGTTGGTATCATATCATCATCTCCTATATTTTTAATTTCTTGTTTATTATCTTCTTTTAATCTATCTTTAAAGTCATACCATCTTGCCCAATTATTAGCTGAAAAAGCACTAGGACAATTTTTTCTAGAGGCGTCATAGTGCCTTACAACTTTATCTATTGATACATTATATTTCTTCATAAGATATTTAACTAATTCTATAGTATTATTTATTGTAGTTTCTGATATTTTACCATTATTAGTTCCACACATTTCTATACCTATTGAGTTAGAGTTACTTATATCATATCTTCCTTTACCATCTCCACAATGCCAACTTTTATTATGATCTTCAACTACTTGAACAATTGAGGTATCATCTACAAAGTAATGTGCTGATGAATTTCTTTTTACACTAAAATACTTAGCATTGCTTATGGCTTTATCATTTACATTTCCAGTATAGTGAATCACTATATATTTTACAGTATTGCCACTAGAATAATTATATTTAGATATTTGTTTATTTATCGGTAGCATTAAATTACCTCCTTCGTATAAAATACTTAACCCAAAGCCAAAGTTGGATTGGGGGATATCAACCCAATTTTGGGCTGAGTCAACTATTAGAATTTTAAATATGAAAAGTCGTAAAATGCGACCATAAATAGTCTCATAGTACAAAACTGTACCATGAGACTATTTATTATCTAATTTACTTTTTATATCTTCAACATCGTTTTTTACATCTTCAACAATATTAAACTTTTCTGTTAGTTTATCTATAAGACTATGTAACTTTGCTTCTCTATCTCCTGATGTCTTGAGTACATATATAGTTAGGCATACAGCACATATAGTCCAAATACCTTGTCCTTCTACTGCTGTTATTAAAACTTGTTCCAACTTAAACACCTACCTTTCTTGTAAAATAATTAAATGGAGTAATTAATTGTTACCCCATCTCATCTATATTTTCTTGTAAAATAAAAAAGGACTGTCCATTTTTGGACAATCCCATTGTTATAATATAAATACTTTTTGTATAATTATTTAACTAAATACAAATAAATCATATTGCATTTTCACTTTAACTAAATAATCCCAAACAAACTTTTGAAACTGAACTTTTATATCATTAGTATAATTCTTAACATTTATTTTTAAATATCCAAATTTATCTTTGAATAAATTAACCAATTGATTTAATAAAGGATCATTTTTGTAATTTTCTACTTCCATCATATCTTCAAGCATACATAGTGCTTCTCCAACTTTGTTTTGAAGTCCATTTTCTTTATAGTAATTTACCTTATTTTCATCAAAAAACCATAGTAAGTATTGTACAACATTTACCCTCTCATTTTTTTCTTCAGAAGACTTTTGTAAAAGTTCACTTAACTTTACACCATTATATTCAGAGTCCAAATTAACTTTACAATACCTATTAACATATTCATTAAACACTTTTTTGTATTCATACTCAGTCAATTTAACATCCGTTCTAAGAGTAACCTCAAACATAAAATCACCTTCCATTAAAATCCTTCTACTATTAAATCAAAAGTAGTCTGTACTTTATCCTCATTAAAAGGGTAATATTTTTTCCATTCTAAAAATTCTTTAACTAATTCTTCAACTGTAACATAACCATTTTTAATCAGCCATCTACAGTCTTCTTGATCTTTGTAACTTCCCCTTGATAATTTCGAAAGAATCAAATCTATAGCACTTATTGTATAAACCTTAATATTTTCAAATCCATCCACTTCATTTCTTCTATCTTTGTATTCATCTGGTAATAATAAAAATGTTGACGTAAGCACATCAAATCCTATTTTTTTAAACTGTTCATTAAGCTCTTCCGGATTTATTGGTAAACAATCTATATCGAAAGTATACCTAGGAGAATTATAACCTAAACTTATAGCAGATCCTCCAACTAAAGTAATCTCAACTATAGTATTTTCATTTTTACTATTTATATTATTACCTATTTTTTTATCAATAAACTTTAAAGTTTCTAAAATATCATTTTTATCCATTCCATTATTCATAAAAACTCCCAATTGTATATGTTATTAAAATTAATTTCTGACTATATCGTATTATATATCGTACGATAATTATAACATTTATTTTTATTATAATCCATATAAAAGATAAATAATTTAAGGATGTTCTAATCCTACCTTATTATTTTTAAAACACAAAAGGTAGAGAAATTAATCCCTACCTTTAAATATCACCTTCTTAAATTTTTTATAAATTTTATCTCTCGTACTCTTCTATTTACTCTATTTTTCTTCGTTTTTCAAACTGTAATTCACTTTAAAAACTACATTTTATTTACATATTATATACTTATCTAAGTACTTATAAACTAATTCTTCTAACTCTTCTTTGTATCTTTCATCTGCTTCAAAGTTTAAATCTGACAATTCATCATAATCAACTTCTTCATCATCATCGAAGTAACTCTCATCATAATTTGTTGGCTTATCTATTTTCGAAACTACTTTTTCAATATCCTTCCAAAAATTATTCTCCTGTTCACCTAAATCTTCTACTTTTTCAAGTAAATCTTCACTTATAAAGTCATATCTAGACATTTCTTCACACTCATGTAGTACGCCTGAACATATATTACAAAGCTCACTTACTTCAAATATTTCTAAATTCATAAGTTATCCCTCCAAATTCTATAATAAATTTTATTATAGAATCATTATATACGTAATATAATGTAATAAGCAAATATTTCAAACATAAAAAATACACCTAACTATGCTGTTGGTGTTTCCATTTTTCTTCTATTAATTTCTGCTCTCACCTGTTCTCTTAAAAATACTGGAACTAATACTATTCCTTCTGTATTTTCATCTAAAGCTCTTAAACCTTTTTCAACTAAATCTGCATATAAATTAACCATTTATAGTACCTCCATTTTCAATCATCTGTGCTATTACTAATTGTAATTCTGTCTTATCTCTTTCTTGCTTTTCAAATGATTCAGCTAGAGCTAGTTTTAAATCTTTAATTGTTTCTTCTTCTGTCGGTTTAGGTAATGAGTAGTCTATAATATTACCTAGTTCATCTTCTAGTATAAATAGAGAAAAATCACTTACTCCTCCAAAAGCAAATACTTCATTATTATTTTCATCATACCCTATTATACTATCAGTAGTTTTAACAACCTCATGTGCAATATAATCTTTATTATTAAAATATAGTTTTTTCACATAATCACCTCTTTTAAGCTGTTCCAAAGATTTGTCCAGAATTTGTAGTTAAAGTTCTCGTCTTACTTGCTATAGTGTTACCACCACACATAAATAAAACGCTTGCATTGCTTATAAAACCAATATTATTTCCTGTACCAGTAGTATTGAGTACATATGAATTTGTTTGTATACTAGTAATACATTGACCGGTTATATTATTTAATATGCAAGAACTTGTTACAATTGATGATGTTAAATAAGAGTAAATACCGTTATATCCACCATTTACTTTTAATCCACTTATATAAACAGTTGAACATTTTGATATTTGTATAGCTGTTTGATACCACTTGGTACTTGTTAAGTTTATAGTTCCGTTAGAAAAAGTAATTGCTGTTGAATTATTTTTTAAAGCAAAACATATGTTATTTAGCGTGACACCATTTAAATAAATATCAAGCTCTCCTCCGATAAATCCTTCAATAGTATAGATAACTTGTGGTGCATCTGGTTCAACACTAATAGTAGATCCAGATAAAACTTCTAATCTTCTATAAGCTGAACTAATTTTAGGAAGTAACTCTAATCCTTTACCGATTGTTTTTACACAACGTGGATATACTCCATCGTTAGTATCATCTCCATTTACTGGGTCAACACATACTATATATTTATCATTACTTACTATATTCCCCTGCAATATAAAGCAACTTCCATCATAAACAAATGTATAAATACCATTAGCTATAAAACTTTTGAAAAATCTGCCATCTTGCATTTTTATAGGCTTAGCACCTTTATTGTCCCAATTTAAAGTAGGCATAGAACCATTCCAAATAAAGTCTTCAGGTACCTTTATAGTTATAGACATACCTTCAACAAGTTCTTTTATAGTAGGGCTAGATACAATAAAAGTATTATTTGTTCCTGTAGCTATAGCGTAGGGTGTTCCTGTAACCATGTTCGCTAGTTTGTCCTCTACTGTCATTATTTTATTTAATAAATTTCCTGCTACATCTCCATCAAGTTGAGTTCTTAAATCTGTTAAAAATGCTTTAAAATCTGCCTCAAACCCTACACTTTTTTCACCAAACCAAGCTTGGTATTGTCTAAATATTTCAGATGCATCTACTTGGTTTACAGTTCCATGAACAACCCCACAAATATCTTTATTAAGTCTTAAATCTATTATGTCTGATTGGTTGATTTTAATAATACCAGCATTTACTCTTATATCTGCAATTCCTAATTCATACATATCTGAGTCTCTTTGAAGTGTTGGAGCAACTGGTTTACTTGCAAATTCACCTTTTTTTATATATGCTTTTATTTCTCTATTAAGATAGTCTAGTCTTAAAACAACTCTATCTATTCTATGAAGCACCCCATCGGCTACATCCAACTGGAGTTTTAAGTCGTCTGTATTCTGATAAAAATAACCATTTATCCATGCTTTACCTTTTTGAAGTGTAATTTGCATATTACTATCTATACTTGTGATTTGGCAGCATGTAGCTGGATTAGGAAATACACCATTTCCAATAAAACTACTAAAATACTTTGCGAAATCAGCACTATTAAACTCCCTATCATATATGGGATTATTACTCTCATCAAATCCTAATAATTCTGCATCAAAAAAACTGGATTTTTCCATATTATCACTATCCTTTCTTAATCTTATCTAATATAGTAGGAATATTTTCTCCTAAAGTTGCTAAAAGTGTATAGCCATTTTTACTATACACTTCTTCTATCTGAGTAATTCTTGTATCCACTTTTAAATTTAATTTTTCATCTTTTATAGTTACAATATCACCTAGGAAAAAATCTCTTTTATACTTAGTGTTTTCTCTTTGAATATCAATAACTGCTTCAAATGTTTCTATTTTCTTATGCTCCCCTAGTTTATTTTTAGCTCTAGTCAATAGCATTTCACTATATCTTATATCATCTATTTGTATTTCTACTTCATTTACTGTTTCTTTATCACTTAAATCCCTAGCATCAACAAATAGTTCATATCGCTCTAAGCCTGTCCCACTTATAATACTAGCTTTCTTTCTATTTATATCTTCTCCAGATCCTGCAATTAATACAGTATTTCTATAATCATTTATACTATCTGTGTATTCACTACTAATTAAATTATTAAAGTTCTTACTAAATATACATCTTTGGTTAACTGATTGGTTTATACTTCTATTGCTTCCTTCATACAATTTAAATATCAACTTTTTATTTCTATGATCTAATCCTGTTTTAAATCCAAGCTCATGTGCTTTACATAGTTTTTCAACTTCATCTAGTAGATTCCCATAGCTATTTTGATACTCTATAATGCTACCTATATTAACTCTATCTACTGAAAATATATCTATAACTCTATTTAAGTCATTAGATGATATAACATTTAAAGTTATTAAATTATTGATTATTTCACTCACATATCCTTTTAATACTGTTTTATCCCAAACTATTCTTCTATCAAGCCATTTACTCAATGACTTAGCACTTACTTTTAGAATCTCTTCACCATTTTCGTCACTAACTATCTGTCTATTTTCAATATAAAAAGCTTCTTCATCACCACTTCTATATATAATATTGTCTTTTTTTAATAGCTCAAAATTTTCTAAAGTTGATGGAAGATGAATATCTAAGCTTCCTACTTTGTTATAACAATTTGTTATTTTTAAGTAACCATAACTATTAGCCAAGCCCAGTCTATTTAATTTTTTATCAAATATAAATATATTCATAACTACACCCCTACAAACTGTGGAAGATGGTAAACAACAACTTCTAAATTATCTATATTAGTATCAGCATTATATCTTAAAAGATTATCTCCTACATTAAGCTTTAAAAATGTACTATCTATATCTAAATCATTAAATATATTTTCTTTTGACCCTTGCTTTATCAGTTCAATTCTTTCATATCCTCTAGCTGTGTTTATACTTATAATATCTCCTGCACTCATAGCCTTATTTATTTTAATAAATTCTCTAGTATTTACATTAAATAGCGATGGATTGGATAAAGTACCTTTCGCTTTAAATTCAATTCGCATAGGACATTCAACATCACTATTATTATTAATATTGACGATTAAAGAAGGTTCTTTTAGTCCAAATACAATTCCTTTATTTTTAGGAATTATAATAGGAAATCTTAAAGATGATTTCCAAAGTGCCATAGTTGTTAAAAATTCTTTAGCATACCAAAAAGGATTAGGACATAGTAAACTAATTACAAACTGAGGGTTTGTATCTCTACTTATGGTAGGAGCGTTTTCAACTCTACACTTAATGTATCTTGTTATATTTTTATTTATATATGTAAGTCTTCCTGAAAGTTTAGGATTAAATATAGATAGCAACAAATTTCTATTAACATCTTTATTTTCAATTATCCTGCCTTGAATATCTATACTTCTCTTTCCAGTTGTGTCACTTAAAAAAGTCTCCCCATCTTGTCCTATAACCTTAGTTGTATAAATATTATTCTTCATTCCATCAAGCCCTAAAACATTATCTAAGAAAAAAGGACTAAATACAGATAACTCTATACTTTGCCCTCTCTCATTTTCATATATTAACTTTTCATCTGTTCCCATACTTTTCATAAAATCACCTACCCTATAATCGCTATTTCTCTTAATGCTTTAGTTGTTTGCCTTGCTACCTCATGTGGATTTAAGGCTTTTGGACTATGAATATTTAAAATAGTGTCTCCTCCACTTCTGCTAAACTCCCCCATCACTCTACTTGCTACTTTTTCAGCCACTTTTTCAGCAGTTTTTAATACCATCTCCTGACTTAATTCGTGATTAAAAATTCTAGTTCCTCTTGGTAAATCATAAAGCTCCCCTCCCCTTTCATGTAAGGTTGTAAGTCCACCATCATAAAATCTATTCCCTGTCCAGTTGCTATCATATCTGCCATCTCTAGCATCAGTTAATATTCTCTTAGTTTCTGTAGTTGTTATATCTGCATTAAAGCTTTTTCTTCCAGGTTTCCAACTATCCCACCAATTCTTTAGTTTTTCCCAAGCACTTAATATATTACCTGTAGACATACTTACATCTTTTTCTATACCTTTATTTTGTTCTTTAACCTTATTAATTACCTGATTCTTCATATCTTCTGCCTTTTTAATGGATTCACTTCTTTGTCTTTCTGCTTCTTTTATCAATCTATTAGCTTGTTCCTCACTAATTTCCCCTGTTTCATCTCTCATACGAATTATTTTAGCAACCGTTTCATCGTATTGCTTATTTGCATTATCTACTGAATTTTTACGCTGTTTTTCAGCATTTTTAATTACTTCAGAAGCCTGTTCCGCTGTAAGCCTTCCAGCACTTTGCTTAAGTCTTTCTAGTATAACTTTACTTTCCACTTCTTCTTTAGATAATGTCTTAACTGCATTTTCTCTTTTTTTCTCCTGTATCTTGTTTATTTCTTTTTGCTCTTTTTCCGTTAATGCCCTTTTTTCCTTCTTAGCTTTATTAAGAATATCCATTATTTTTTTATTTGATTCATTTTCATCTTTTATAGCTTTAGCATTGTTATCCTTTTTAGTTTTTAATATTTGTGCTTCTTCCTTTTCAGTTAAGGCTTTACTTTTCTTAAAGAAAGCATCGGTTTCTCCATATTCCTTAGTAAATCTATCTTGCATACTTTTTAAAACAGTAGTGTTCATATTATTGTATTTAGATATTAAATCCTTAGTATTTTCATCAGTTAACTTGGTAGAGTTATAATATAGATTATTTAAAGCACTTGTAGCACCTTTATCCATCTCAATATAAGCACCTACAGCTTTTTTAGTTTCTTCTGATATAGTAATAGTTTGTTCTCTAACTGCTTGCATACTTACTGCACTACCATTTTTGACTTGTTCGCCTGACAGTTGTACTTTATCTGCAAACAAGTCAATAGATGGTATGGCTTCTTCATTCATAGCTTTATATGTTCCATATCCTAAAACACCTACTGCTGCTGTAATTCCTGCAACTGCTAAAGTTGTTGGATTTGCAAGTAAAGGTAATTTAGTTAAAACATTTCCTAAAGCTCCAAGTCCTCCTGCTCCACTTGCTACTGTACTAGCAGTACTAACTTTCCCTAATGCACCACCAAGTCCGCCTGCACTTATACTTCCTTTACCTAGCCATTCTGTTAATTTACCTAAACCACCTGCTAATGTTCCTACTGTATTAATTGTTCCTGCACCTAACTTGGCTACTCCGCCTAATGCAGTACCCATAAGAACACTTTTTATTATTGCTTCTTGAGTCGAAGGACTTAAATTATTGAAGCTTGATATAAGACCTTCTAGCGAATCTACACCCTTCATAACATAAGGAATTAATGTATCACCTAGACTCATACCAACATCCATTATTCTATTTTTAGCCATAGCAAGTTTACTTGCTGTTGTTTCATAGCGTTGATTAGCTTCATTTGTAAGAGCATTATTTTCATTCCAAGCTTGAGTTCCTATATTAATTGCATCAGAAAATACATCACTAGCACCAGCCGCTCTTAAAAGTGCGTCTCTTAGAATTACCTCTTTAATTCCCATCGAATCCAATACACCTATAGCACTTTGACCATTCTTTTCACAATCACCTAGTCCTTTAATAAAAGCTATTATAGCTCCTGTTGCATCCTTTTCAAAAGCTTGTTTAAATTGACTAGCACTCATTCCAGACACTTTAGCAAAGTTTTGTAGTTGTTTTCCACCCTTTGTAGTAGCTAATTGCATCTGTATCATAACCTTTGAAAAAGCACTTCCCCCTGCTTCTGCATTAATACCCACTGAACTTAAAGCACCTGAAAAAGATAGTATTTGTGCTTCGCTCATACCAACTTGATGTCCTGCTCCTGCAAGTCTTAGTCCCATTTCAGTTATTTCACCTTCTGTTGTAGCAAGATTATTACCTAATGCAACTATAACAGATCCTAATTTACTAAACTCACTTTGTGGCATTTGAGTAATATTGGCAAGTCTTGCAAGTGCTGTTGCGGCTTCATCACTACTCATATTGGTACTATCACCCATCATAACCATAGTTTTAGTGAAATCAAGAATATTTTCTTTTTTAATTCCAAGTTGTCCTGCTGCTTCAGCAACCGTTGATATTTCTGCTGCACTTTGTGGCATTGACTTAGACATATCCTTTATTCCAGTTTCTAACTGCTTAAAATCTTCTTCTGTTCCATCTACTGTTTTTCTAACTCCAGCAAATGCACTTTCAAAATCTACTGCACTTTTAAATGCTATAGCACCTAAACCAAGTAGTGGTGCAGTCATTCTTAAAAGTCCATCACCAACTTTTCCAACAGTATCCCCAGTTTTATGTAATTTATCTTTATACTCATTTAACTTTTTACTAGAAGTAAGCCATTTATTTTCCTGTTCTCTTAACTCTTTAGTTACATTATTCAAAGCACCTTTTGTTTTTATAAGCTCACTTTCAGCTTTATTCAAAGAAGTATTGTATGTTTTTAATCTATTTTCACTAGATTTTATAGACTTTTCATTGTTTTCATGTTCTTTTGTTAATTTTTCAACTTCTGCCTTAGCCTTTTTAGCCTGTTCACTTTCTTCTCCATAGACTTTTACAGCTTCCTGATATTTTTTATTTGCACTATCTAAACTTGTTTTTAACCTTTCTCTTGTTTTAATATCTTCATCTAATTTAGATTTTGTCTTTTCTATAGATTGTTTATATAAATCTATTTTTTGAGTATGTAATTGTACTTGCCTAGATAATTGCTCATGCAATGATTTACTTCTTTCAGTTGTTTGTCCTAAATGCTTTACTTCAGTATCAGTTTTCTTAAACTCACTTTGAGCTTCTTTTAAATCTTTATTTATATCCTTTAGACTTTTATTAAATCCTGTTGTATCAGTACTTACTTTAACTTTAATCCTTTTTTCAGTTTCTTGTGCCATATCACCACCATCCTTTATAAATATCCAAGTTCATCTATATAAACTAATTCATCATCGTTATTTTCTACTTCACTATTTATACATTTCATATGTATATCAACTAAACTACTTAAAATTTTTGGACTACTTCTCCAAAACTCATCTACTGTAAAATTAAATTCCTTTTTTGCAATATAAAAATACCAACCAAAGTCTATAAAATCATTTGTTTTTTTTGACCTTGATTGGCTACTTAGTTTTTTTCTTCATTACCTTCTTTAACTATAAATAACTCTCCAAGTAATAATACTCCTACAGAATCTAATTCTTGAAGTGTTGCTAAGTCTAAACTTATACAATTAAATAATTCATTTTCTTTAAAATCTTTTTCAATACAACTACATTCTAATAAATTAACTATATGCTTATAATAGAAACCCTCACCTTTCATTATAGATTCTAAGTTTCTCATACTGTCTTTTTCAAATCTGCTATAGTATTTATCTAGTGCATTAAAGTCTAATCTAAAAGTATAATCTTTATCACCTATATTCCATTTAAATTCTTGTACTTTCATACTTTTACTCATTTAAAATTCCTCACTTTCAAATAAAATTAGGAGAGATTAAAAAATCCCTCCTTTATGCAAAACTAAGCCCCAACAACAGGTGGAGTTTCAACTTTTTCCTTTGCTACTAAAACACTTGTAAAGAAAGCATCTCTAACGACACTTGTAAATAAAGGATCATCACTGTCAACCTGATACTTCCAATCTCCTGTATTTATTGTGGTAGAAAATGAACCTTTAAGTTCATCAGTTTGATAATCAATTTTACCTTCTTGTCCTTTATGCTCATCACTAGCTAATTCAAATTGTCCTTTATAAAGTACTGTATATCTCTCACGAGGAGAACCATCAATAGACTTCATTTGGCTCTTCCAAAGTAAAGCCACTGGTGGTGCAACGTCTTGTCCTCCTGCTATAATTCCACCTGTATCTCCTAATTTATGTCCTAATAAGTCATGATATTGTTGATTAGTTAAGTCAGCTATATCTATAGATACTTCTATACTATCTATTGCTGTTGTTTGTGTTAAAACCTTATTATCTCCATATAATGGTTCTGTTGAAACCTTTGGATTTACCTTTATTTCTCTAACTCCTGTTAATGAAACAGGTGTATCATAAGTAAGTCCCGTTTTATCATCTTTAATTATTTTTGCATAATGTAGATTATCTACACCTATTTTTGCCATATTACATTCCTTCTTTCTTTTAAATTTTTACATAAAAAAGACTAATGAGTATTAGTCTTTAGCGTTATATTAAATCTCATTGCTTTATGATATAATCCTGTATCTTTCTCATATAAATCAATAGCCATATCTCTATTAAACCCTGCTACATTCATATGCTTTCTAACAGCTTTTTCTAAATTATAGTAGTCATTTTTGCTAAATATATCTACTTGAACCATGTATGTAGTAGCTATTTCTTTATCATCTGCATATTCACTACCATACTCATCTATTACTTCAAATTCTACATATGGAGTAGTAGGATTTATAGCTCTAAGAAAAAATACTTTTTTATCTCCAGTAAGATTTAATATTTCAACATTGCTTAATGTGTTTTTTGTATATGCTACAATATCCATTATTTTATCTTCCTATCTATCAATTCTTTAATTAAAATATCTGATACTTCATTTTCGTGTTGTCTTACAGTCCTTTCAAAAAATCCTACATTATGTTTTTGCTGACTTGTTCCAAACTCCTGAAATATATCCCAGAAAGCACCTAAACTTAAAGTTCTTGTATAGCCCAAACCTTCTCTTTTAGTAGATTTTTTTATTTTAGACAACCTTTTAGTTTTTCCTTTTGGAGTAGCATTTTCGAGACCTTTTTCAAGTCCCTTAGTAGAGTTATTTAATGCTCTTCTTTCATCTTCTTCACTTATATTCATATTTTGAAACATTGTCATTACATCTTCTAAACCTTCTATTTCCATTTAACTCACCTCAATAGCTTTAAATTTTATATACTTATTCTGATATAAAATATTATCAATTGAAGTAATATTAAAGTATTTATTATTAAAGTTAATCCTATATTTTTTAGTGTCTATATCTTTTAATAACGTTGCATATCTTATTGTAAACTCTACTGTGTTTTCAGATTGTACTGCCTTGGCACTCCAATATTCCTTACCATAAAGATTATTTACTTTTGCTCTACAACTATAATAATCAATCCAGTCTTCCACAGGGAATCCTCTATCATTTTCAGTACATGTAAAATTTTCAATAACAATTCTGTGATTAAATTCATTTATATTAACTTTCATTAAATCACCTCAGCATTTGAAAGCTTGTCTAATATAGTAGTAACAGTAATATCTTTTTTAGTATTACTTACTATCTCTGTACTTCTATTTTCATATAAATCACTTATTATTTTAAGTTTTAGTAATTCAGCTAGTTTAACTAATTTAATATCTGATTTATAAGTTTCTCCTGCACAACTATCAATGTATATCTGTGATACTTCTATTAATGTATTTAATAAAATATCATCGTCTACACTATCTATTCTTAAATAGTTTTTTACTGTTTCTAAAGTCATAGTCACATCTTCCCTTCTCAAAAATTAAAAAGAAGGGAAATTAATCCCTTCTTAGTTTAAAGTGTAAGCTCACCAGCTATATATATTTTGTCCGAATTATCTACTTGAATTACATCTACATATTCTATAACTCTAGCAATTGTAGTATTAGCTGTAAATCCTGCATCACTAGAAGTTGCAAATTCTATTTCTCCATTATCAACAAATTTAACAGCTTCTTCTAAGTTCCCAAAGAATATCGGAGCTTTCTTAGCTGTTGTACCAGTTGTTTCAAGAGTTGTGTTTGAATAAACTACAACTGGGAATCCCATAAATCTTTTAGCAGTTGGACTTGTTGGATCTGGCTGTAAAATTGGTCTACCATTTCCATCTAGCTCACTGTCAAGTTTGTCAAATCCATCCTGATTAGTAACTATAACAGTGCCATACTTAACCCCTTCATCTAAATCTATATTAATAGATTTCTTCAATGCTTTATAATCTGCAATTGCTTTTATAGTTTTACCATTTTTAAGTGCTACAATTGCCATTTTATTCTCTGTTACAACTGCTTTTCTTGCAAAAACTTCTGCAACATAATTAATTAAATCATTGTCTGTCATTTTTAAAAGTGTATTAGATAACTGTACTAATGCACCTTTTTCTTTTAGGCTAAACGATACCTTTTTGAATTTAATATCATTGGCTTCCGTTCCATCTGTTCCATCTGTAAAGTCAATTAACTCTGACACAGTTTCAAAGTTTTCTACTGGAAACGAACCTGTTAAAGTTGTTGCTTTCATATATCCACAAACATCTCTGAAAGATTTTCTTTCTCTTATTAACTTATGTATTTTTGTTCTTATATCTTGTGGAAGTATGTATCCTTCTCCATTTGCATTAGTAGTAAGTAAAGCTCTTTCTTCTGCTGTTAGATTTTTACCACTTGTTGCCTTAATTATTGCTCTTAACTCCATAGCTGTTTGTTTTTCTCTATTTTCCACTTTATTATCTCCTTCTTGCTTTCTTTCTTCTTTTTTAGATTGTTGTTCTAGTTGTTTTCTCTCTTCTTCTTCTTGTTCTATTTCAAGTTGAAGTAATTCCTTAGCTTTTCTAATTTCTTCTTTCTTAGCCTTTGCATTTTCTACATCTCTTGCTTCTATAAAAGCCTTCATTTCATTAGTTAGATTTTCAATTTCTTGTTTTCTTTCTTCAATGTTCATATTTTTTATACCTTCTTCCCTTAATTTTTTACATTAAAAAAGAACCACTCCTATAAAAGTAGTTCATTCTCTATTTCTATTAATTCAATATCTTTTTTAAGTTCTTCTAAATCTTTAACCTCATTAATTTTTCTTAACTCTTCCTGTTTAATTTCACTCATTCTAGCACTAACTGTGGTGTCATTATAGGCTGGAATCGGTGTTATAGTACCTTCTAACATTTCTACTTTAAGTAAAGTTCTAGTAATAATATCTGTTTCAGAATTGTAATTTATATCTTCTTCTAAACAATAGAATCCAAAACTACAACCCCTACATTCACCGCTTTTAACAAGTTCATATGTATCTTTAGCATAGCTTAGATTTTTATTAATAGTAGCTTTAAATCTTAAACCTATTTCATCTGTATAAAGTTCAAGTGTTTTGTTTCTTGTACTAGCTAGAACCTTTGACATATCATGGTGATATACTAAGAAAATGTTGTGTCCATCACTTAAAGTATCACTAAAAGCATTTCTATCAATCTTTTCAATAAATCCTTCAAATAATTCTGTTTCTTTGTTAAATTTAGCAATATAACCCTCCAATACAAGTTCATTTTCTTGCTCTTCAATTTCTCTTATTTCAAATTTATCTATACTTCTAAATTCCTTATTCTTGTCCACTATTATCACCTCCCTTCTTTGAAAGTGTAATAGCTGATAAATCTTTAAGTTTATAAGTTCCAGATGCTACTAAAATATCATCTGCACCATCTATCTTTTCCTTTCCTAAGATTTCTCTAGTGTCATTTATTGTGTATGTTCCATGTCTTAAATATGTTGTTAAAATCTCAGCTTGTGTTTTTGCATCTGTCCTTAACATTACGTTAGTATTAAATCTTATTTTATAACCTTGTAGCCTTTCCTTTTCAGTTAACAATTTATAGTCCATCTCTTGCTCTATAGCCTCGAAAATAATTAACAATGTATCTACTAAAAAAGATATATTCTGTTGCTCTAAACTATTATTATTAGTATCTTTTAAATCCCCTAGCTGACTCATTTTTATGCCAAAACTGCTTGCTATTTGTTGTATACTCATTCTTTTGATTTGTTCAAACTGAGCATCAGCTAGAGATAAATTTAAAGGCTGCAAATTAAATCCACTTGGGACAGTAAATACTCGCCCATTCGTAGAATAAAGTCTATTAAACTTTTCTTGTATTTTTTTAACTTCTTTTTCCTCTTTAATATCGGAAACCATTTGCACAACTAATTTATTAGTAAGTCCATTATCAAATAACTGATTTAGATAATTTCCACTTTTTATATTTGTATTTATATTTTGCTTTAATAAATCTTTAGTAGCCTTTGTGTTTATGCCATCTAGAGTAAAATCTTTTAAAATAATAATATCTTTATATAAACATTCATCTTTCTCTCCGCAAACATCAAATTCAACCAAAATCTTATTCTTTTTATTAGACTTAATAAGTCCTACATCATCTATAGTGATTTTTTCGACTTTTGCTGGATATAGGTCTTTTATTTTACCATTTTTATTTCTATCTATATAAATACCTGCAACTCCTTCGTGCTTATAAGTAGCTACAACTGCTTTTAAAAAATCTATACTAGACATATACTCATTAGGTCTTAGTCTTAATTTCTCATATAGATAGTGTTCTTTTGCTACTTTTTCTCCTGTTTCAGTTTCTTTTTTAAGGATTAAAGGACACTTTGCTATACTTTCAGATATTATCTTTAAGCAAGTAAAGTATGTACTTTCCTTAAGTTCTATATCATTTAGATTTCCACTTTGTCCTAGCATACTAACATCTGTCCACGTGTATTTATCTAAGTCCTTCAGAACAATTCTTTCCTCTAATAAATTCCACAAATTCTATCACCTCCTATTTTTAATTATTAATGCTACTGGTAGTAATAATATTGCTGACAATACATAAAATGCTATATATACATTTAAAAACAATGTATTTGTAAATATAATAATAAAAGCTAAGTATGTTAAAATATTTGCTAGAAATATCTTGTTACTCAGCTTCTTCTTAATCTTTTTTATTAAATTCTTCACTTTTTCACCTACCAATCTGTTTCAAGTAGTGCCTGTATGCTACTATAACCATCATCTTCAATTATCAATTCTGTAAATGCAAATATTAATACTGCAACCATATCTATCCTTTGCTTATTTTTATTTTCTTTAGCCAACATTTCATCGTCAGCCTTGCCTTTTGTAGTAATAGCATTTTGCATATTCCAATCCAACAATTCATTTTTCTCATAGAATACTTCCTCATCATAAATTTTTTTCCTAAATTCCTTTGTAGCTGCACTCAGGTAAGTATAAGTTTGCTTAAGCAATACAACATCATAGTCATATTCCAAGCGTTCCATCATTTCTCTCGCATTCGTTGGATCTGTTACTATATATTTAATTGTGCAATTATAAATTTCTTCTATACTTCTTATATATTCTTCTACTAAAGTATAATTAACCGTCATTCCTTTATGTATAGTACAATAACCAAGCTTTTCATATTTTCTATAATCTATTCTTTCCCTACGTTCAGCTAGATTTCCAGATGGCAAAAAACCGTGAGATTTACAATATATATTTTTTCCTTCTCTATACATAATAGAAACTGCTGTAAGGTCTGTTGTAACGGATAAATCTACTCCAACTACAACATCTTTCCCCTTAAAATCTATAGTATCTACTGCACACTTTTTCCAGTATTTAATATCAATATATTTATTAAGTTCATTATCTTGAAGGAATATATTCATATGTTTAGTTAAATATTCTTCCTGCTCACTTGTTTTAATTTTTGCAATTTCTCTTGTATCCCTAATTTCCTTATAGTTTTCTACAACTCTCAAAGGATTAGCTTTATACATACCTTCATCTGTCCACGCTTCTTCTCTGCTGCAATAATATAAAAGTGTAAATAACCTATCATTTTTAACTACTCCATTTAAAACACTTTTATCATATTCAATCTCCTCAAGCATAACTGAATCACTATTACTGTAAGCAGTTGTTATTTTTATTGATAATGGATTTCTTACAGATAATTGTCCACTTCTCATAGCTTGTATGTTTTTATTATCTCTAAATGCTCCAACTTCATCTGCTATAAATACTGAAGGACGAATACTATTATTTTTATCTGCTTCTGCTGTTCTGGCTTGATAATAACTATTAGTAATTTTACATTCTATTTTTCCACTTAATTGCCTACTTATCTTAAAATGCTTAGATATTGCAGGACTAGCATTTATAATCTGTGTCATTGCCTTTTTAACTTCTCCAGCAAGCTCCCTATCTAAACATATAGAATAAAATTCATTATAATCATCTTCAGTTAACATTAATAAAATTAATACTATAGCTGTTAGAAATGTCTTTGCATTTTTTCTTGGAATAAATAATACTGCATCTCTATATCTAAATTTTCTACTGTCCTCTTTAAATCGCCAACCGAAAATTGCACATAAAAATAAAGCTTGGAAACCTTCCAAACCCTGTAATACATTCTTTCCTGATACAAAACCAGTTGCAAAATTAAATAATTTTAATAGATTATTTATAATTTTCAGTTTATTTTTATCAAAATAATATTCAAATTCATCTAAATATTGATTGTTCTCATAGTCCTCTAAGAATATTTTACACTGTAATATTACTTCTTCTGTTGTAATTTCCCTACCTTCTACTACATCTTTACAGTATTTTAAAGCTTTATCCAGTAATAACATTATAAATCAACACCCTTTAAAGCTTTTAGTAAAGGATCTTCTTCATTTGCTTTAGCTTGTACATTTAAGTTTCCTAATTTAGCCCTACTCTGTGGAGATAGTGAAAGCTCATTACAACATCTATATAAATCTTTAGTATAAATATCCTTAGCTTTTATCAAATCCTTATCCTTTAAATTCTCTATATCTTGATTAAATTTCGTTTCTATTTCTTCTAGTCTATCTATAGCTATGCTACAAGTAGTTAATACATAAATATCTAAATTACTGAGTATTTCACTTGCCTCTAATTCTTGTACTATGTACTTAAAAATTTTCTTTTGTGATTTGTTTAAATATTTAGGTGGCTTAATTTTATCACTAGCCCCCTTTAGCTTTTGCTCTTGTTCTTGTCTTGCTTGTATTTCTTCTTTGGTATTATGTCTGCTTTGTGTTCCTATAGCCTTACAAGGCCTAGCCATAATTTCACCTACCTTCTAATATTTTCATTTTGGGAATTTCGCTTTACCGAGAGGCGACCACGGACTTTTCATAAATCCTTCTCAAACTTTTTGCACTCCCCCATATACAAAATAAATAATTATCTATATTCACTATTGAATATTTCTATCAACTCTCTTAAACTCTTTTGCATTATCTCTTTATCTTTTTTACTTTTACTATACATACTATGTATCCTGTTATGATTCTCTTTAGTTAAATAAATTAAATTATCAATGTCTAATCTTTTAGTCCAATCTTCTTTTGTTTCAACTATATGATGCACTATCTCACCAGCTACTACTCTCCTATGTACTAACAGCTCTATAATATCCAGTCCATAGAAATTCCTAACACATACATCTCTACAATCTATCCAAACTTTACTACTATAAAACTTTTGTTCATCTTTATCATTTCTATTTCTTTTATATTCTCTATAACTTTCTTTCCTTTTGTTTATCTCACATTCACATCTCTTACCATACTCTACCTTACATTTACATACAGTACATAGCCTATACATTGCCATAGTTATACTGCTTTCCTAGAAGTTCTATAGATTTGGGTACACTATAGAATTGATAAAACTTATTATCTATCCACTCCATTATAAGTATGTTATATCCTCGACTTAACTCTTTCCACATCGTCTCATATCTATTGCTATCTTTATAAAATATATTATCTTTATTAGCATTACAATAATCCATAAACCCTTCTTTATTTACTACTGTATAAGTGTATTTACTCAAGCTACATTCCACCTTTCATATATTTCTACAACTACCTTATCACTATATAATTAAATTCATATTTTAAAATAAAACATAATAAAAGACAGAGAATAAATCCCTGTCTTAAGTTTGTTTATTAGATTATTTAATGTCCTGTCTTAGGCTAAGCATTTCTTTTATTCCCAATCTATTACTTGTTATTGAAGCTATAACTGTATATCGATCAATAATATTAACAACATTTTTATCATAATACCTATCTTTATTATCTATATATGTATTATTTAACCAAGCATCATACTTATTTAAAATATCAATATAATTTTCATCTTCAAATATAGTATCACATACTTTGTTTATTTGTGTTGAATAATCTTTGGTATTTTTTTCGGAGCTATAACTATTTCTTATTATAGTTACATCTCTACCTAAATTTTTACTATAATACAATTTGATTTTACTGTCTCCATCTTTGTCCTTAAAGATTAAATCTACATCAAAAATAGTGTCTTTAACTCTGCCAATATCATTTACTTTTATCTCATCAGCTTCCGTTTCTTCTATGGCTTTCTTATATCTAGCAACCTCATTACTTGGTAGTGAATTATAAAATTTATCTAAATCTCTAACTACTTTATCTTCCCCTTGATCTGCACTATCATCTATTGGTACTTCAAAAATTGCATTTCCTTTACTGAAATAATGTTCAAAATATAATTTTATCTTGCTACTAACATTATCTACTCCAAATACAACCTGCCCATCACATGTAACTCCTGCCGGCACTTTATCAGGATATTTTGTAACAGAATTAGGATATGTATATCCTAATTTATTATTAGAATCTACTACTTTAAAACTATTTGAAGAAATAAATAAATCCTCTTTATAGTTTATATTTGTATAAGTATAATCAATTAATAAAACTTGTTTAGGATTTAATTTAGAA
The DNA here is from genome assembly GCA_023389275.1 of Bacillota bacterium. Lineage (GTDB taxonomy): Bacteria > Bacillota > Clostridia > Clostridiales > Caloramatoraceae > Clostridium_AB. Next base: position 16,929 of record JAEWEN010000029.1, on the reverse strand, counting down.
TATTCATTTCTTTCAGCCATAGTAGTAATTTTATTTATTTTGAGTTTATATAATTCTCTTCCATCCTCATCTTTTGCAACATATTCATTGTTTTTGATTACATTAGAACTATTATCTTCACTAATGAATTTTTTAATTTCTTTTTCTAAAGCATCACTTCTATCGCAAGTACCAAGCTTCTCTGCTTCAATAAGTGCCTTTTTAGCCTTGGATATATCATTATTTGATTTTGCTTCTTCATATAATTTAACTACTCTGTCATACTCAACTTGAAATTCATCTTCTATCTTTTTGACAATCTCAGAAACTTTATTTTTTCTTCCTATCAATTCATCATATTGCTTTTGAAATATAGTTTTATCTACTTTTTCTAAATCACTTTCAGCAAGTCTTAGATACTCTCTCCAAGTTTCTGCATTTTTGATGCCTAAATAGTTACCATATCCCCCTTCTGATTTAGGAGTTATTGATTTTTCAACTTGATTAATTCTAGATAGTGCGTTTACTAATGCTTCATCTTTATTTACTTCTACTGTTAAAGCATTTCTTTGACTCTTTTCAGAGTTAGGAATTTTTTTAATTAATTCTCTAGCTTGTTTTATGTATAATTCCCATGTAGCCTGATTTTTAATTCCTAGATAGTTTGTTTTAAGTGAATTTGTTAAGTGGCTTATTTTAGCTTTTGCATCTCTTAAAGCCTTTGATTCAGCAGCATAAACAATACTTACATTATCACTCAGAACTGGTGCTATTGCAGCTAAAATCAAAGTTGTTGTCATACAAGTACATATAATTTTTTTCCTTAACATTTCTATTTACCCCCCATATAAATTGTCATCTAGTTTTCTAGACCTAATCTGTCATTCTACACTTTACACGGAAATTCCTTCTTTAATTTTACATTTATATATATATTTTACATTCTATAAACAAGGGACTATATTTCAAGCCCCTTATCTGGATGACATTCTACATTTTTATAACCCCGTACATCCATCGGAGGTTAAACATTCAAGTACAATAGATCGCATTTATTGGTAGCGAAACACCAATATAGTAAAATCACTTTCATTTAGACAAAAAATAAAAAGTAGAACCCAGTTTGTCGACGAAAGTTCTACTTTTTAATACATATATCAAATAATAATTTTTATTTATTAAGTCATATTTTTTACTGTCTCTCCTTTTTACAAATTTATCTTAGAATCTCTTTTATTGTTTTAGTATCTATAGTTCCATATTTTAATACATTACTAATTTCTTTTATAAATTTATCTTTATCATCAATTATGACAATATCTCTTTTAATAATTATTATATATTTACTTTTAATATCTACAAACAATGGCTTTAAAACCATATTGATATATCTTTTATCCAGTATGCTATAATTTTTTATTACAACATATTGAATTCTATCTTTATGCACTACTTTTAACAGCTATTTAGATAGTTTATAAATTCTCATTATGCTATATTTATCCAATTTGGTTTCTTAGGCTCTAAGTGAATCCATTTTTTAACCCCTAATGCACTAATGTATGTATTACTTATATCTACACCTTTTTTCTCTAACATAATTTCTACCTGTTTAGGCTTATAGCCATTTTCTTTTAGCCATAGTATTTCTGCTATTAAATTTTCATCATACTTACGATTAGGATTATTAGCTCCCATATTTGCCCTTCTTCTTCTAAATGTAGTAGATTTATTTTTATTACTGCTATGCTTCTTAACGGTTTTCTGCTTATTACATATAGTGTCCTTATATAAGTTTATATAAAGTTGTTCAAGAGTTCCTAATGCTTCTTGTAGACTCTCTTTTTGTTGTACACTCATATTTTCATATTCTGAGTTATGCTCTGAAAAATGCAGTACTTCAAACTCTAATTCTCCCATATTGTAATAATCCTGAAGAATTTCCTTATTGGTGTCTTTATATAGATCTCTCTTTAAAAAATATAGATGTGATGACATTCGATCATTCATCTGTCCTGAACCAATATAAAGCATCTTGTCATTTGCCTTTAAACCATAAATTCCAAGTCCATAAATATTCCCTTTAACTTCTTTCATCTTGTTTCTCATTATATTTCTCCTATCGCTTTTCAGGATAAAGCCTAACCGTAAATTTCATTTAATATAAAAAAAGGACTGGGTATTTCACCAATCCTTTAAAATCTAATTTCACTTCTTTTAGTTTTTTCTACCTTAGTTAGGTTATAATTTGCATCTAGCCATAATAAATAGCATATGAAGAAAAATCCTGTATTTATATTAAACACATAACCCAATAATGATATAGTAGCTAGTACAATAAAGTGTTTCATACTCATACTAGCACCCCCTAGTACTTCCTGTAAGCGGTCTAATTTTGCTTATCTGATAATCTACACTTAATTTATCTTCTAGAAAATTATCTATATATTCTTCTAAAACCACACTTGAATATAACATTAAATATTCTAATGCCTCTTTTAAGTCTAGGTCATATAAAGTAAACTCTAAATAATCTTCTTCTTCACCATCTTCATCAAAGTAAGTCTTTTGAAATACAGCTTTTTCTTTATCGAAAACTACATTTACACTAGATATATCACTTCCACTATCAGCCGTGAAATTATATCTAAAATTATCTATCTTTTTAGCTGTAATAATTATTTCTTCTTCATCATCTGTTCCATTGTACCAAATGTGTAAGGTTATATCTTCATTTTCGAATGAAAACACTCCTATATACTCTTCTATAAGTTCTTCATACACATCTAGTATTTCATCTTGCATATTTTCTCTAGCTATTTCACTATCCATTTTTTCTAACTTTAACTGTGTGTTTTCTAGATTTGCATTAATCCTTTCTAATAAATCAATACAGTTATCCATTCTTTTTGTTACTTTATTAATTGATTTTTCCATAATTTTATTCCTCCAACTTTAATTTATAATTTTTTTACTAAATCATTGTATTCTTCAAGCCATTCATTAGGGATTTCTTTATTAGCATTTAAGAATCTATAGAAAGTATCCTTTAAATGTTCTACTCTTTTCCAATCCCATATTTCCTTCGGAATAGCTCCAAGTGGTGGTTTTTCATTAATCATTAACATTTTTTATTCCTCCAATTTTTTATATATTTAAAACAAGTGAATCTCATACACCTGTTTTTTGTTTTATAAATACAAGAAGACAGCTAACTCTGTTAAAGTTAACTGCCTATAACCGTTTCTATTTTTTATATTAAAAATTGAGGAGGAAATAAACAGTAACTACATCTCTGTAGCTACCTTCTTGTATTTATAAGTATATTTTTATAGGGATGGCGAAAGGAGATAAGACCACCCCATATAATTTTTTATTTATTAATAATTTTGAATTTTGCTTCACCATTTCAAAGGTAGTGTAGCGGTTAGCGAAACTACCTTATATTAGTCCCATAAGATATATTTATATAAAAAAAAGAATCCTGTTTTTAATTAACAAGATTCTTTAAAATTTTTAAATATGTATACACTCAACTTATATTTAAATTTATGCTATAACTTCTTTTTCAATTTCTTTACTTAAACCTTTAAAAATATCTAATCTCATACTAACTGTGCGTCTATTTCCTTTAACACTTTCATTCAATACAAATCCATTTTTTTCATAGAAACAAGGTGTGTTTTTATCATGTTCTATATCGGCATCTACAACAATAAATCTACATGCAACTTTACTTATTTCGTTTATTTCATATGCCATTCCTCTAACCAACTGAATCAAGTAACTTCCATATCCTTTTTGTTTTGAAGAATATCCTTCATCTATAGCTAATTTTCCTATCTTCAAAACTGGTATAGAATTAAATGGTACATTATCCATATTGCAATCATTTTTTTCACTATCTGTTAGTTTTATAGATGCCATACATAACGAAAAATATCCTATAACATCACCAGTAAGATTGTCTATTAATAATTGTGTACTACTAACATTTCCATTTTCAAAATCTTCTGCTTGATCTACCAAAAAATCATTGTATTCATCATATTTACATTTAAAATTACCTATCTTGTAATTCTTGCTAAATGGTACTAAATGTGTTGAATTTATAATATTTTCATAATCATAACTCATTATAATGTCGACCTTATCCCCTTCTAGCTTTTCTCAACATATCTAATGCTTGTATATTTTGCGAAATCGCTTCTTGTGATGGCTTCTTCTTCATGTCTTTTAATATTTCCTTTATGTACTTTGTTTCATTAATAGTTGTTGTTGCGTCTATCGGTTTTATCATTACAGCCATAGGTTTACCCCCCTCTATCCTTATAAGCCTATATTTTTTAACTTTTTTACCAACTATATCCACAATACCACCTCAATCTAATACTACAAAATAAAAATTAAATTTTTTAGTGAATTATGAATCAATTTAAAATCAAATTATGGTAAAAACATCTATCTTTTAACTTATTATAACATTATGTAATACTTTTTTCCATAATTTATGTAAAGACCAAATTATATATAATATATGTTTCAACTTGTCTCTCTGAGGAAACCGGTACACAAAAACTAAAGATTTTTGTATACCTACCGCTTTTTTTTAATCTAATCTGCATAAGCCCTTGTTCCTTTCAGTCCAAGTCCTTATTTGATTAAATTAAAAAAAGACGGGTATATTTTTATTCTTTTGCTTTTATTTTTCTTATGTATACTATTTTATATCCATTAATCATTTTATTATTTTGTGAATTTGTAGACATAAACGTGGAACACTCTAAATATATATAGACTTATCCATAAAATTGTCTACATTTTTACTATCCTATTATCTTTTTAATCATCCAATGAGTTTTTTCTTTTTTAACATTACCATTTTCATCCCTATAAGAAGGTCTTTTAGGGATATCTATTATATACGGCAAATTATTCTTTTCCAAGTACACATTTAATAAACTTACAGATTTTTGTAGTCTTTTTCTTGCATCTCTTAGACCGATTTTTTCTATTAACTCTTTTTGTTCATTTTTAAATAATTTTTTTCCAAAAATGCTTTCTAAATACAATTCAAGTTCATCTTTCTCTTTTTCTGCTTCTACATCTTCCATATACTCAACGTTTTTTATAGTATCACCTAATTTATTTAATACTAAATTATCAAAGCTTATTTTTATAGCTGTATTTATATTTCCTAAACTTAACATGTAATATACAAATGTAAAATAATTAAACTTCATATCACCTACAATAGAATTACCTTGTTTTGTGCTATCAATTTCATCATTATCAAAATAAAAGCATGGATTATTTTGTATCCTCCTATTCGATTTTAAATTTTTAATAAATTCATCTCTATTAAAGTAATAATCATATGCATCTTTATAAATATTATTATTGATTGTTCTATAATGCCCTAATAAAGAATTCTTGCTATGATTTTTAATATGAAATATGCAAGTATCATCTTTATCTATTATTCTTTTTCTACCTAAACATTGTTGTAAGCTTATAATGTCTACTAAATCTACTATTATATGCTTTATACGCTTATCCTTAAGGGTTATTCCAACATCTAAAGCAGTAGTTGTTATAAGTATTTGCTTATCAAAGGTTATTAGATCTTTACTATAAGTGGTAATACATTTTTTATTATTTTTAATATCATGTTGATTTATTTCTTGATACTTTTTTTTGTATCTACTACATATAAAGTTTGCTCTATCTTTGTATTTTTCAAATAATACTACTGCTTTATCTAATTTTCTTGCAAAATATATTAATTTTTCATCTTCTTTTAAATTATTGAATATCTCTTCTACATAATCATCATTATTATAAAACACTAATTTTTCTACATAACTATAATTAACTTCTATTTTATATTCATAATCCTTATTTTTAAAATATTTTTGTGTTTCTAAAAATGTAAATATATTATGACCTGTAGCACTCATAAAAATAGACACTTTTTCTTTATAATATTTATTAAAAAATTCCCAAACTCTATCGGTATTACAATTCCATCCCTCGCTAGTTATATAATGTGCCTCATCATATACTATATAATCATAATCATCTGCATCAAACTCATCATCACTATTTTTTAAATTTGCTAAAAGTTGATATGTAATAACTTTAATATGACTTTTCAAATCTGGAATTTTATCTAAACTCAAAAAATTAATATCTATTTCCAAATCCTGCTGCAACTGATTTCTATTGCATAAGAATAATATTTTTTTATTTTCCTTAACACAATGCTGCCCTAATACATTTAATATTGCATATGTTTTTCCTGATCCTGTTCCAGCATTGAATATTATTACATCTTCTTTACTCCATTTTTTATAATCATTTTTAATTAAATCCGATATAGTTACTTTATTTTTCATTCTAAAACTTCCCTTCATACTTATAATATTTTATCTATAATAATTAATCTAATTCTCTATTAAGCCATTTAATGTATAAATCTTTTAACTTATCATTTTTTTCATATACAAATACTGTTGTATTAGTTTTATAATCATAGAACAAGTCCATAGGCTTAACTCCTGCCTTTAAATATTTGTCTACTTGCATCTTGTTTACTATTTTTAAAGTTTCCATTATCTATTCCTCCATAATATTTATTTCTGAGTCTTTTTTCTGACTCACCATTTCAGGGGTAGTGGGAACGATAGTGTGCTACCCCCATATATTATTGAGTTATTACATAAATAATTCTGAAACTAACTTAGCACCAAAACTCTTACCAGTTGTAGCATACTTAACATCTTCTATTTTTAACTGACTGCCTATAAAATCTAATATAGACTTACCACTTTTCATTTCATTACAGTTACTAAATATGAATCCTATTTTTTCATCTTTATTGTTATATAAAACAGCTTGTCTATTATCTCTATAGGATTCTTCTCTTAAAATTATAGTATCAGTTATTTCATTATCTTCTTGAATACATACTCTTATATAATGTGTCATATTTAATCTTTTTTCTATCATTATAATTTGTTCCTTTTGTAATTTATAACCTTCTTTTGTTGCATTAATTCCCATTTCCTCCTTCCTGTATTTTTTAAATCTAAATTCAATGTCACCTTCTTCATCTTCTACGTAAACATACGCTTTCGTATATACTTCACCAAGTTTCTTTATTAAGCTGCTATAGAAGAATTTCATTATAAATCTGCTACTAGATTTTATTTCAACTAGGGCATTTAATAACTGTTTATAATTAAATTTAATTTCTAGCTCTTCACACAATCTTATATACCTTATATCTAGCATATCTAATTCATTTTTATAATTTTCTTTATATAGCTCTTTATTCAACCTAATTTCTTTTCTTTTGCTGTTATAATCTTTATAAATCGCAAGTATTATATCTATAATTTCAGCTATATCTTCATTTTGAATATCATCACTTTTCATAGATTTATAAAGCCTTGTAGCATTATCATTACTATCACTTAAAACAGTAATATTGTCTTTTAATAACTCTCTTGCTATTCTGCAAGCATTGATATTTACAGCATTATGCATATAAGTTACATCTTTTTTATTTATATAATCTTTTGCATACATCATAAATTTTGGTTTCTTACATTTTGTGAATTCAGACAAAGCATCTATATCTTCTTTACTTGGAAATTGTAGTGTTTTAGGTGCATCTATTGCTTTCATAGATAGTTGTAAGGCATAATAAGCGTAATGCTGTAATTTGTGAAACTGTAATATTATCTTTTCCCTAAGTTTTTCTTTGTCTAATACTTTATCAGCTTGAATTATTGTTCCATCTTCTATATAATCATTAAATGATTCTTTAAACCTATCATCTTTTCCATATTTCTTTATAAATAAGCCTTTTAATTGTTCATATGTATAATATTTATTGTTTTTAATATATCCAATAGTTTGAGCTTTATTAGCTATATTAATAGTTGCATTAGATATTTTACCTATTAGGTTTCCTGAAGCCTTCAATATAGCTTCTATTCTATTATCTCTATTTAGAACAAGTTTTTTAGCTAGATTTTTATCATCTTCTAAGTTTAAAAAATATCTATGGTCATGAGGTTGTATTACAGAATTATAAATAATTTCATTATCTACAACATAATACGTATCTCCATCCATGTCAGCTCCACTTGAATTAGCTAATGTATTATCTTTCATATTCACAAATATAAGCTCACTTGTTAGATTCCCTACTATACTATCTAACCCTACATTTTTACTTAACTGTATATTTTGTATCTCTGAAAACACAGCTAATGGATTTCTACTTATAGTCCTTTTACCTTGCTCTTTTGGTATATAGTATTCTCTTTTATCAAGACCTACATTTACTGCTATATCTCTAGTCATAATCCAATTAAGATACTTAATAGGACAAGGAGCTATTGTTTTATAGTTCCCTTTGAGATAAAATTTACCTGATGCAAGTAGTTTTATTTGTTTAGTTATCAATCTTAAGATAGCCTTTTTTACAAATCCCATTTTTATAAATTTTTCATTTAGCTGTAGCAACTGATGTGTTTTTGTACTTGCACTTAACTCTTCCATATTTTCTCTAGCAATATCATTTAGAAAGAGTCTTATAGCATCTATATCTTCATCTTGAATACGTTTATATATCTCTTCTGTATCCTTACTTAGTTCTTCTATTTCACTTGGTAGTAATGCTAAATTAGATATTAGCTGATAATTACTTAAAGTGTATTCTTTAGGCTTTTCTTTATTTATTTTAGTTACATATAAATTCCTTAAAATATCCCTATAGCTATCATATTTATCTTTGGAAATCTCTTCTTCTATTTCATCTGCGCTCCCCCACCATTTACCCCATTTGACCATGGAATCATTGAGAATTAAATCAACTTCACTTAGATTAATCCAATTATCCCATCTGTCTTTTACGTAGAATACATCATTTTCCTTTTTAAAATATTCTGTATTTTCATTATAGTTTTCTTCAAACCATTTTATAAAATCTACTTTTACAACAAGACCTTTAGTCGCTGTACCATATTGTCTTATAATAGCAAAATCAACATTGTAATCTACTTTCAAATCATCTTTTATAATATTAGCCATTTTAGGACTCATAAATCCTGCTCCATCAAATGCTACATGACTTGTTTCATAATTATCTAAGGTTGCTAATGTCTTTGGTTTCTCAGGCTTAAAAGCATAATAATTTGCTATGTACTTATATTCTACTTCAGGTAACACCAATACTTTTGGTTTATAGTTAATCATATAGCTGCTACTTGTTGCTAAACTAAGTCTACTTAGAATATCTTTGTTAATACATATTTCTTTACCTTCATGCTCTTTTATTTTTCCAAGGCTTACTATATCTTCAAAAATTTCTGCAAAGTCTGTAAAATCCTCTCTAATGAATAATATCTCACATTTACCGTCTTCTCTATCTTCCTTTTTCATTCCAGATGTAGTAGCAAACCATGCTGTATAACCTTCACCATTAAAAGTTATTTTTTCACATTGTGCTCTTGCCGTATATTCATTATTATCTAGCATTACTTTTATAATCTCTGGAACTAACATATTGTTTTTGAAAGTAATATTTTTATATTTACAATAAGCATGTACTAAAAAATTTTCTGCTAATCTTACTTCTTTTGTTACTAAATTTTCTTCCTTAATGTCTAATGTTTTTTTATCATTCTTTTCAAAATCATTTTTATTAAAACTATATACTGTATAAAATTTTTGTTTTCTCATTCTAAAACTTCCCTTCTATTTTTAATATTTTTTGAGTCTTTTCTAACTCACCATTTCAGACCTATGCGTAACGGTAGTGAAGCTAGGTCTGATAATAAATGTAATAATAATTTTTATATTTAGGTCGTTTCTATATCTATTTTTAAAAGTCTCCTTGACTAAAATTTCAAAATATCATAAAATGTATATAAGTTAAGGACAGCTGCAACTGCCCCTAACTACTGAAATATAACTTTGTAAAACATTAGTATAGTATTTTAAAACTATACTTTTTTTCTATTCAAATTCAACTATATACATATTATTTTCTGCATTTTTTATGATGTATCCTGATAAATCATTTTTAACTGATACAATATCTTCTATGGTTACTACCTTTCCAACAAATCCAAGTTCATCATAATAGTCGAATGTGTCCACAACTTCTAGTGTTAGATTGTTACCTTCTGCTTTTATATTTACCTTGCAACAATAAAACTCTTTATCTATCTCTCCACCAGCACATAAACTTACAGACATTTCATTCAGATCTTCACTTATTTTAGTTCTCACAAGTTCCTCTAAATTAATTATTTCATTTATAACTCTATAGCCTTTTTTATATCTTAAATCCTCTTTCAAACATCTATAAAGTACATCACCATTTAGATTTAAATTAAGATTAACTTTAGAATTAGATTTATTTACTGTTTGTGTTAATATCATTTTTATATCCCCCTAAAAAATTATTTTAAATGCTTTATTAGTTTGTAGCTAATTTATAAGCTATTGTATTTTTAAGATAAACATACATATATTTTAAATTTAAGTATGCTAACTTTAATATCTTTGCTGTAGTTAATTTCTTTCTAGTAATAATGTAATTACTGTGTAGTGATTCAACTTCAATTTCAAGCTCCCCATCTTGGTTTGTGGATCTAGTTATGTTTGTTATGCTTCCAACTATAATATTAGAGTTAAAATCTGTATCCATTATTGAAAACCCTTCACCCATCCACGAATTTGCGGTAGTAACAAGAACATCTTTTATTTCCATTTTAAAGTTATCAGTTCCTATTGTAACATCTCTTCTTGTTAATTCTCTTTTTAGCATTTTTACTTGCTGAGCTACTCTAATAGCATCCATTATTTTATTTTTCACGTTTTAATCCCCCTAAATTTTGTATATTTTAAAATATTTTACAGTTAAGTGTGTAAAGAAAATCCTTTTTCTTCTTTACATCTCTAATTATAGCAACATTTTTAATAGTCGTCAACTACTAATATAGTATTATACGACTATTATTGTAATTTAATACTAAAATGTATAATAAATATAGTAATGTAAGTTGACTACTATTAGTTTTTAAGATAATATAATAGTTAAGTAGTATTAATTACTATATTATATAGTATATATTAACTTATATAGGAGGATTTTTCAATAATGAGAAAAGTAATATTTACATTAAAGGAAAAGTTAAATGAAATAAATAAAAGTGCTTATTGGTTAGCTAAAGAAACAGGTATTACAGCAAAGAGCCTTGGAAAAATGATTAACAATGAAACTCATTCTGTTAAATTCGAAAATCTTGAAAAAATATGTGATGTATTGGGTTGTGAGCTAGATGAGATTATTAAATTAGAAGATAAATAAAATATTCACCAGTATAATATATTAGTATTACAAACAATAAAATAAAGCTAATGCAAGTATATTTTGCATTAGCTTTATTATTTGAATATTTTTTATACCAAAGAATGTATCATAAAAGAATCTTTTATGTAATCATTGACATATTCCCTATTTAGATATATCTTTTACTTGTATACTTTTTATCTTTGTGATATGAAATACTCGCAATATTTTATATCACTATAAGTGGATGTATAGACTATTATTTTAGATTTAGTTTTTCCATCCACTTTTCATTCTTAAAATAAATTTCTTCATCTATAGTACCTCTTTTGCTAAAATAGAAGATATAATTTCCACTTTTATATTATCAGGTATAGACATATTTCCTATAACCTCAATAGTATCATAAGCTCTAGATAAATCTTTTTCTTCCTGTTGTTTTTTATATATGTTTTTTGAAAATTCAGTTGTTTCCTTTTCCTTATTTGTATCTTTTGATAAATCTATTTTCATTTGTTCACCCTTCTCTTCTATTTCTACTCTTGAAAAAATCCTTTCAGTCCATTTTTCAAAGTCACGAATATCATCATTATTACTATATTCAAGTAATGTATAAATTCCTTGGATGTTTATTACCCTAAGTTTATTATTTGCATTACTTTTTAATATAGCATCAACTACTCTCTTATTTTCAAAGGGGATTTTGTCTATTAAGCTTCCATTTAAATTTAATATATTACAAATATCAACACCTACTACCCACTTTTCTCCATCTAATTCAAGAACTCTACAATCAAAACCTTTATATTTAACTATATATTGAGAATAATCACTAGAAAAAATCTGTAATTTTTCCTGAACATTTTTTCCGTCAAAGTAACATATATTATTTTCTTTTAGATATTCTTTAAATCCTTCTCTTTCTTCATCATTAAAATTATCTAACAACTTCACCAATCCAGTATCGTATATAAATAAAATTTTAGAAAATCTAAAATTGATACCTTTACTCTTTAACTGATTCTTAAATTTAAATCCTCTACTTCCCTGTAAAATTTCATAGTCAATTCCTTCTTCAATATCATCACTATTTTTACAATACCTTGTTATGTACTCTTTATAGGGTAAATTTAAAACTTTATAAATTTCTGTATTAAGAAAGCCTACTCTTTCTTCCCATCTAATAGCATGAAATTCTTTTCCTCTAAAATTTAATTTTAACATTTTTCCTCCATATTTTCTTATCTTTTGTATAAAAAATATTACTATGTAATTATAAATTATTAGATTATTTATGTAAAGATTTTTTGTATTATTTTGTCGTTATTTGTCTTTTAATTTCATTATAAATAAAGAGTGTTATTTTATCTCTAATTTTAATATAAAATAACACTCTTGCTTAATTGACATTGTAATTAATATTGTATATAATTGTGTAAAATTACATAAACCAAAATCGTATATGTAGAAAACGATTAATATATAGCAGTGGTATGATATTCAATATAGAATGTAGTGTTTTGATTTAGTATGTAGGTATTTCAACCCTCAGTCTCTACTGTATTTTTATAAATTTAAGTTTAAAATTTGACTGGTAAATATATCTATGATAAAATAATTAGGTATTGTGCCACTGTGGCGGAATGGCAGACGCACTCGACTCAAAATCGAGAGGGCAACCGTGTGGGTTCGAGTCCCACCAGTGGTACCAAAAAGATCTATAGCAAATGCTATAGATCTTTTTTACATTTTTCTATAAATATTCTAATATTTTCTTCTTCATCTGCTCTAATAGCTCCACCTCTACCTAGCCTATCACAAAGTCCTAAAAGTGCTACCTCTTCTATATCTACTTCTTTTTTCATTTTAGAAATTTGTGCAAATTGCATATCTTTAACAACAAATAATATTTGCATATGCCATCTAACAAGAGATGATACATTATTTATAAATTCAATATTTCCTGTAAAGTTTTTAAGGAATCTTTTTGCAAGCTCTGCACCTTCTTTATCATGATCATATGAAACAATTCTTTCTTTTTTCATTTTAGTAGTAGAAGGTTTACCTATATCATGTAGCAATGCTGCCCACATAAATTCTCTTTGATTTTTACTTTTTTCTCTTCTTTTAGCAGCCTCATCTACAACCATCATAGTATGATTCCATACATTTCCTTCTGGATGATACTTTAGAGACTGTTGTGTTTCCTTTAATCTATATAATAAATTAAATGGCTCTTTTCTAAATAAATCATTATTATAAATTCTATTTAAAAATTGTGATGGAACTTCGTCATATAATATGTGAATATCTATATCATTAAAAATATCATCCATAATTACCATAAAATCTCCTTATACAAATAGTTTTATATTAAATATATTATCCACATTTGAATGTAATAATTCCTATTTAATAAATATAACATCTAACAATTTACATTGTTTATAGTAACAAATATTATGTAAATGCATAATTTATAATAGAAAATGAAAGGAGTGATTTTATTGTCTAGAGACTTATCTCTTTTGAATTCATATGTTAAAACACTTGCAGAAAAATTTCTAGAAAAATGTAAAGCTCAAGGATTAGATGTTATAATAACTCAAACTTTAAGAACTAGTTTAGAACAAGATGAACTTTATGCTCAAGGAAGAACTAAGCCTGGCAAAATTGTTACAAATGCTAAGGGAGGCTATTCAATGCATAACTATGGACTTGCCTTTGATATAGCTATAAAGAAAAATGGAGCTATAGTTTGGGATGATGAAGCTCTATATTCTAAAGCAGGAAAAATAGGTGAATCTATTGGTCTTGAATGGGGTGGAAGTTGGAGAAGTTTTAAAGATTATCCTCATTTTCAATGGACAAATGGACTTACTATTAAAGATCTTTTAAATGGAAAAAGGCCATCTACTTCTGAACCTTCAAAAACAGTTTCAACTCCTACTCTAAAAAGAGTATTAAAACTTGAATCTCCATATTTAAAAGGTGATGATATTACTAACCTTCAGAAAAAACTTTCAAGTCTAGGATTTAAAATTTCTTCTATTGATGGCGTGTTTGGTGAAAAAACAAAATCTGCAGTAGAAGCTTTTCAAAAATCAAAGGGCCTTTCAGTTGACGGTATTGTTGGAAAAGCAACTTTTGAAGCTTTATTTAAATAAGGAAGTGATTTTATGGATAAAACTAGATGGAAAAACTACGGTCTTTGGCTTGCTGTAGCATCATTTATACCCTTAGTTTTACAAGGATTTGGTTTAGATATTTTACCTTCTAATTATACTGAAATTATAAACTCTCTTTTATCAATTTTAGTTATGGCAGGTATTATAAGTAATCCAACAACATCTTCAAAATGGTTCTCTGATGATAAATCTCTTAGCGAATCTAGTAACGAAAATCCTACAAACTAAATATAGGCGCTAATTTAGCGCCTATACTACATTTTCTATTAAATTTACTTTATAAGAATTATCTTTCATATAAATTTCTATAACATCAAATCTAATTTTATAATCAAAAAGTTTTTTATATATTATATACTCTCTTGCTACATACTTAATTGTTTCTAGTTTTTTTATATCTACTGATTCTATAGGTAGTCCATATCTAAAACTTTTTCTTGTTTTTACCTCAGTAAATATAATCATATTATTTTTATACGATATAATATCTATTTCGCCTTTTTTGCTT
The DNA here is from genome assembly GCA_023389275.1 of Bacillota bacterium. Taxonomy (GTDB): domain Bacteria; phylum Bacillota; class Clostridia; order Clostridiales; family Caloramatoraceae; genus Clostridium_AB. Next base: position 1,880 of record JAEWEN010000029.1, on the reverse strand, counting down.
CTAAAGTTTCTTTGTAATATTTCATATCCTAAATCTTTAATATAACTACAAGCTATGTTCTCACCAAGATTACCTAACTCTTTATTTTTCAATTAATTCTCTCCTAAAATACTTTTTATAAAGGATTTTCTATGTATTTCACATGGGCCATGTTCTTTAAGTCCTTTAATATGTGAATCTGTTCCATATCCTTTGTTATTTTCAAAATCATAAAAAGGATATTTTTTAGAAATTTCTTTCATATAATTATCTCTTTCAACTTTTGCTATAATAGAAGCCGCCCCTATTGATATAGAATTGTCGTCTCCTTTTATAATAGATTTTTGTGGAATATTTACATTAACATTTATTGCGTCTAAAAGAAGATAATCAGGTTTTATATTAAGTCCCTCAATTGCTCTTTTCATAGCAAGTTTAGTTGCATTTAAAATATTTATTTCATCTATTTCCTGTGGAGTGGCATATGCTATACAATATGATAAAGCTGTTTCTTTTATTTTAATACTTAACTCTTCTCTTTGCTTTTCAGATAATTTTTTAGAATCTTTAACCCCTAAATAAGAAGACTTTGGATCTAATATAACAGCTGCAGCACATACAGGTCCTGCTAAAGGCCCACGTCCTACTTCATCAAGTCCTGCAATTAAAGAATATCCTTTTTTAAATAGTTCTATTTCATATCTTTGCCTATTTTTATACTCATTAATCTCTTTTTGAAGCTTAATAAAATACTTTTCTCTTTTTTCTACTTCTTTAATTACACCTTTTCTAGTATCATTTACAAGATTTTCTTTCATAATCTGAAAATCTTTATAGCTACACTTTTTAATTTCCTCTGCTATTTCTTTTATACTTTTCATTTTATTCCTCTATATCGCTTGGCATTTCAAGGGTTAATCTACCTAGTTTTCCTGTTCTATATTCATCTAGTATAAGATTTGATACTCTAACAGTGTCTACATGCCCACCTGAAACAACACATCCTCTTTTTCTTCCTATATTCATCATTGTTTCATAAGGATCATCTATATCTATGTTTACATTATATCTTTCTTCTAAAACATTTTTACTTGTTTCTTGAATATGTTTTACAAAAAAGTATGCTAGCTCTTCAATGTCTAATATTTCATCTTTAATAGCTCTTGTAAATGCAAGTTTTTGAGCTACCTTTACATCATCAAATTTAGGCCATAAAACACCTGGAGTGTCTTGAAGTTCAAAGTCTTTATTAACCTTTATCCATTGTTTACTTCTAGTAACCCCTGGCTTATCCCCTGTTTTAGCAGTTGATTTTCCACCTAACTTATTTATAAGAGAAGACTTACCAACGTTTGGTATACCTGTTACCATAGCTCTAATAGGCTTTCCGATTATACCCTTTTTCTCAAGTCTTTCTATTTTTTCTTTAGCGGCTTCTCTACATTTAGGATATAACTTATTAAGACCTCTTCCACTAACAGCATCTATAGCTAAAGCTTCTATCCCCTTTTCTTTATAGTATTTTATCCATTCATTAGTTGCACCTTCATTTGCAAGGTCTGCTTTATTTAAAAGCACTAACTTTTCTTTACCTGATATTATTTCATCAAGATCTGGATTTCTACTACTAAAAGGTATTCTAGCATCTAATAATTCTATAACAACATCTACAAGTTTAAGATTCTCTTTTATCTCTCTTTTTGTTTTAGCCATATGACCTGGATACCATTGAATATTCATATTTATCCCTCCTTAAAGTATATGAAAAATGGGACCGCAATTGCAGCCCCATTTAAAAGTCACTATTTAATTAGTTCTTTAACTTTAGCAGCTTCTCTACATTTAGGATATAACTTATTAAGACCTCTTCCACTAACAGCATCTATAGCTAAAGCTTCTAT
>JAEWEN010000112.1 GCA_023389275.1 Bacillota bacterium | reverse complement strand
ACTTAATCGCTTTTAAATATTATAAATATGTTTTGGGGTAAAAAGTTTAAATGAATATGCAATCAGTATGGTTTTAAATTCCTTATACATGATTTGGCTTCGAGATAATAATAAAATTTTAAAGTGTATTTTGTGTGAAGTTAATATGTTATTTGGATGAAACTTAATCATGTCGTTTATTTTTACTTACAATATCTATAGCTTCTGCTACTGCTGACATAACATCTGTTATTTTCTGAGGATCTTGGCATATTATTTTAGCCCATATTTTTCCCTCATTAGATGAAAAATATTTTGGCTTTACTGCATTAAGTGAAAGAGCAATAACGTCCTTCTTACACTTATCACATCTACATATAACAATATCATCTTCTTTCCATAGTTTGTTAACTAAATCATAAACAACATCTTCCATATAATTTTTAACCATAATTAATCCCATCCTTAAATTAGTAAGTATAACTTACTTAAATTATATACTAAAAAATTATTTTTACAATATTTCAAAAATAAGTATATTTTATGGAAGATTACTTTTAAGTTTTGTTCTAAATATAAGAGCTTTTAATTTTTTCCAATTAAACGGTATTAAAGGATAAAGGTAAGGATCTCCTGTAATAGTTTTTGTAGTACTTATAAATATAATTGTAATAATAATACCGGATATAAAACCTACAACATTAAATAAAGATGTAAGTATAAGTAAAATAAGTCTCATAAATTTAACAGAGTATCCCATTTCTATACTAGGTTGAGAAAAAGTTCCTAAGGCAACTATAGCCATATAAAGTATAGATTGAGGAATAAAATATCCTGTTTTTATAGCAAATTCACCTAAAATAAGTCCACCTATAACAGATAATGACATGCCTAAGGAGTTTGGTGTATTAAGTGAAGCAAGTTTTAGTCCATCAATTGCAAGTTCTAATAGTAAAAATTGAACTATTAATGGAACTGCATAGTTTTCAGTTGGAATTAAAAACTTTAAAAAATCAGGAATATCAGTAGGGTTTTTAGCTATTAAAAGATATAAAGGTGTTATTAAAAATGTAGCTAAAAATATAAAGTTTCTTATTATCCTTAAAAAGTTTCCTGTAACAACTGGAACATAATAATCATCTATATCTTGTAGAAAATCAAAAAAACTAGTTGGTAAAATAATAGCTGATGGAGAGTTGTCTACAATTAAAATTATTTTACCATCTAAAATATGTGCAGCTGCTACATCAGGTCTTTCTGTATATCTTACCTTTGGAAATGGATTAATTGTATATCCTGAAATAGCTTCTATAAGACTTTGATCACTCATAGTTAGGGATTTTACTTTAAGTTCTTTAACTTTTTTCTTAATTATACTAAGTGCTTTATCATCACAGTTGTTTTTTAAATACCCTATTGCTACATCTGTTTTTGACAAATCTCCTATTGAATGCATTTCAAATATTAAGTTAGCATCTCTAATACGGCGTCTTATTAATGCAGTATTAAAAACTATAGTTTCAACAAATCCGTCTTTAGAACCACGTAACACCTTTTCTTTTTCAGGCTCTTCAGGAGACCTTGCAGGATATGTTCTAGAATCTAGCATTATAGCTGATTCATAGCCATCAATAAGCATTGCAAGCTGCCCAGATAAAACAAGTGTTACAAGGCTTTCAATATTTTTTTCTTCAGCAACCTCTACATATGGAACTTGTTGTTCTATAAAATCCTTTGATGTTTTTAGAGAAGACATTTCCTCCTTTGAAATTTTAAAGAATCCTGTCATAATTCTTTGGAGAAGATCATCTTTAACAAAACCATCTATATAATACATATAGGTTTTTTTACCACCTATAATAATTATTTTCTCAATAACATCAAAACTTTTATTTATTTGAAGTATTGACTGAATAGAAGAAATTGTTGACTTGAAATCAGAATTTATTATCAAAAAAACATCTCCTTAATAAAAAATAATTATCATTATTTTGTTCAAATATAACATCTAATATGCATAAGATATTAGGAATATATACGGAAAGCAATTAATTGTTCCGATAAGTTATTTAAGAATGAAAATAAAAGGAGAGGTATTTATGCTAGATGCTATTAAAACTAATTTTATAAAATTATATCCAACAACTACAGTAAAAGAAGCTTTAGATTTATTAACAGAAAATCGTACAAATGGAGCACCAGTTGTAGATGAAAATGGAAGACTTGTTGGTATTATAGTAAAGGCGGATTTGTTTAGATTTTTAATGGACAAAGGACATTATGATACTTGTCCAATTGAGTGGGTAATGACTAAAAAAGTTATAACAGCAAACTCAGATGAGGATACAATAAATATTGCAAAAAGACTTAGAAATAACAATATAATAGCTATTCCAGTAATAGACGAAAATGAAGTTGTTATAGGTATGGTAACACTTGAAAACATACTAGATAATTTTATAGAATTAGTAGAAAAAAATAAGTTTTTGTAAAACTTACTTTCTAAAAACCCTTCTACAAGTTATAATAAATTATATTTGAAAGTTTTTTAAAAGGAGGGTTATTTATGAAAAAAATAGGGATGAGTACTCCATTAGTAGAAATAGATGGGGATGAAATGACTAGAATCATATGGAGTGAAATTAAGAAAAATCTTATAGAACCATATGTAGATTTAAAAACAGAGTATTATGATCTAGGGCTAGAAAATAGAGATAATACAAATGACGAAGTAACATTTAAATCAGCAGAGGCTATTAAAAAATACGGGGTAGGAGTAAAGTGTGCAACAATAACTCCTAATGCTGCTAGAATAAAAGAGTATAATCTTAAGGAAATGTGGAAAAGTCCAAATGGAACTATAAGAGCTATACTAGATGGAACAGTATTTAGAAAGCCTATAATAGTTAATAATATAAAGCCTTTTGTAAGCACTTGGGAAAAACCTATTACAATTGCAAGACATGCTTATGGAGATATATATAAAGGTGTTGAAGCTAAGGTAAGTGAAGGAGATACAGTAGAACTTGTTGTTACTTCAAAAGATGGACAAGTAATTTCAAAGGAAACTGTACATAACTTTACAGGAGACGGTATAGTTATGGGAATGCACAACACTAAAAAATCTATTGAAAGTTTTGCTAGAGCATGTTTTAACTATTCTTTAAGTGAAAAAGAAGATTTATGGTTTTCTGCAAAAGATACTATATCTAAAAAATATGACCATACATTTAAGGATATATTTGAAGAAATATATGAAAATGAATATAAAGATAAATTTAAAGAAGCAGGTATTGAATACTTCTACACATTAATTGATGATGCAGTAGCTAGAGTTGTAAAATCAAATGGTGGATTTATATGGGCTTGTAAAAACTATGATGGAGATGTTATGTCAGACCTTGTTGCAACAGCATTTGGTTCACTTGCAATGATGACATCAGTTTTAGTTTCACCAGATGGATATTATGAGTATGAAGCTGCACATGGAACAGTTCAAAGACATTATTATAAACACTTAAAAGGTGAAGAAACTTCAACTAACTCTATGGCAACTATTTTTGCATGGACAGGAGCTTTAAGAAAAAGAGGAGAGCTAGACTCAAATGAAGAGCTAGTTAAATTTGCAGATGCTCTAGAAAAAGCATCTATTGACACTATTGAAGAAGGTGTTATGACAAAAGACCTTGCAATTATAGCTCAAGGTGAATCAAAAGTAGTAAATACTGTAGACTTTTTAGTAGAAATAAAGTCAAGACTTGAAAAAGCATTAGCATAAAATAAAAGCTAACTTATAAGGATATCCTTATAAGTTAGCTTTTTTATCCTTTAATAGAGTAGTAAATAGCAACTATTATTGGACCTATAGAGCCATTGATAATATCTATCATAGTATCATCAAGACTACCACCTTGTGACTGTAAATCTAAAAAGTAATCTGTAGTATATTCGAAAATTTCCCAAATTCCAGCTGACGCAATTCCAAATATAATTATGAAAAGTGCAACAAATCCTTTGTTTGATAAAATATATCTTCTTCCTCTATCAAATTTTTGAAGAATTAAATATGCTAAAAGGCCAAGAATAAATCCAGAAGATATATGAAGTATATCATCCCAATGTTCTATATAATGATATAAGTTATTTATATGTCCTAAAAACATAGATAAAAATATAAAAAATTGTATAAAAAACTTAGTAGAATTAGATGGTGTTAGTTTGAAAAATTTATAAAGAATATCAGGAACAAAAGTTGTTACAAAAGTTAAAAGACAATATGGAAGTAAACTAGTGTCATTTTTCAGAAAAAAATATATACTTTCAAGTATAATAATAAGTCTAAATAAATTACTAAATATTTTATAGAATCTACCTTTTGTTTGTTTCATTTTTTCCTCCTTAGTAAATAAATTATAAACATTATACCATTTTAAGGAGGTATATTAAATTATACCCTGCTTTTGCAGGGGATTATTAAATAACCTTAGATGCTTCTTTAATAGAAGAAAGTTCACTTTCATTTTCTATAAGTTCTAGGGCTTCAGTACCATTTATAGTACTAAATTTATAAACATCAATTTCAGAAGGATCATTTTCAGGACTCATTAAAACATAGTCATTATTGTTTACATTTAGCATTTCTTTTACAGTAAATTTTACTAACTCTCCATCTTCATTTCTAAAAGAATACACTTTGTTTCTCATAATAAAGCACTCCTATCTAATAACAAATTTTATCTTATTGTGTGTAAATAATTAACTTTTTATTCAGTTACTATTTAAATGTCTTAATTTTTAATATGTTTTTATATATGCTATAATTTTTTTATGTTGAAAACAAAGGTGGGAAAATAAATTGAACTTAATAACAATTGAAAATATATCAAAAAGCTATACAGAAAAGAAACTTTTAGAAAATATATCTTTAGGAATTAATGAAGGAGATAAAATAGGAATTATAGGTGTAAATGGGACTGGAAAATCAACAATTTTAAAAATAATAGCAGGTGTTGAAGAATGTGATAGTGGAAAAATTATAAAAGGAAATAAAGTAAGAATAGAATATTTATCACAAAGCCCAGACTTTAAAATGGATGCTACAGTTTTAAGTCAAGTTTTTAGAGGAAACTCAGAGGAAATGGAAATTTTAAGAGAGTATGAGTATCTTTTAGAAAGAGCAGAAAATTTAGAGGATGTTAGTGATAAATTAATATCTATTCAAAGTAAAATAGATGCATTAAATCTTTGGGAAATGGAAAGTGAAGCAAAAAAGGTTTTAATGACACTTGGTATAAAAAATTTTAATGAAAAAATCGGAAATCTTTCAGGTGGACAGAAAAAAAGAGTTGCATTAGCCTCTGCACTTATAGCTCCATGTGATGTTTTAATTTTAGATGAGCCTACTAACCATATGGACAACGAAACAATTACATGGCTTGAGGAGTATTTAAATGATAAGCAAGCTACTTTAGTTATGATTACACATGATAGGTATTTTTTAGATAGGGTTTCAAATAGAATAATAGAGCTAAATAAAGGAAATCTTTATAGCTATGATGGAAACTATAGTGTATTTTTAGAAAAAAAGCTTGAAAGAGAAGAAAATGAAAAAGCTAGGGAAGAAAAAAAACAAAGCCTTATAAGATCAGAACTTAAATGGGTTAAAAGAGGAGCAAAGGCTAGAACAACTAAACAAAAAGCAAGACTTCAAAGATTTGATGATCTTATAAAAAGTGTTGAAAACTTAAATAAAGAAACACTTGATATATCTGTTGCTTCATCAAGACTTGGTAAAAAAATAATGGAGATTAATAATATATCAAAGTCATTTGGTGAAAAATCTATTATAAAAGATTTTTCCTATACAGTAACTAGAAAAGATAGAATAGGTATTGTTGGAAACAATGGTGTAGGTAAATCTACACTTATGAAAATACTTAATAAAAGTTTAGAAGTTGACAGTGGTAGCGTTGATATTGGTGAAACAGTTAAAATAGGGTATTTTTCACAGGAAAGTGAGGATATGAACCCTAATTTAAGAGCAATTGATTATATTAAAGAAACTGCTGAGTATATAGAAACTTCAGATGGAGAAAAAATATCTGCTTCACAAATATGTGAAAGATTTTTATTTGATGGTACTTTACAATATAGCTATATAAGTAAGCTTTCAGGTGGAGAAAAAAGAAGATTATATCTTTTGAAAATATTAGCAACAGCTCCAAATGTTCTTTTACTTGATGAACCTACAAATGATCTTGATATAGAAACATTAAAAATACTAGAGGAATATTTAGATTACTTTAATGGTGCAGTAATAGTAATATCCCATGATAGATATTTTTTAGATAGAGTATGTAACAAGATTTTTTCATATGAAGGAAATGGTTATATAAAAGAATATACAGGAAATTATAGTGATTATTCTCTTAAAAAAGAAATAGAAAGTATAAAAGAAGAAAATGAAAAAGAAAAAGTTAAAGAGGTTAAAAAGATTTCTAAGCCTTCTAAAGCTGGTGATAAAAAACTAAAGTTTTCTTATAAAGAACAAAGAGAGTTTGATACTATAGAAGAAGAAATTGAAAAAATAGAAAATAATATATCATCAATAGAAAAAGAAATTGAAAATGCTTCTTCAAATTATAGTCTTTTACAAGAGTTAGTTGAAAAGAAGGAAAAGGAAGAAAAGCTATTAGAGGAAAAATATGAAAGATGGGAATATCTAAATGAGCTAAATGATGAGATAGAAAGAAATAAATTAGAGCTAAAAGGTAAGTAATCGGAAATTTAAAAATATATTTCATTTAAATATTCGTTATAACTGTGAATAATATGTGAAAATATAATTTTTTTTATATATTGAACAAAAAAATATAGAAAAATAATGAAATATAGTATAAAATAAGTTATGTAATAATGAAAGTGCGAAATTGGTTTTACATTGAAACCATTTAAAGGGGGATGTAATTTATGTCAAGAGCAGTTGGAACAACAGCTAGAGGGCTTAGAGCACCTATAATAAAAGAAGGTGATAACTTAGTTGAAATAGTAGTAGACTCAGTTATGAATGCAGTTAATAATGATAATATTGTTATAAATGATAAAGACGTTGTAGGAATTACAGAGTCATTAGTTGCTAGAGCACAAGGAAATTACATAAACATAAATGATATAGCAGAAGATATAAAAGCAAAATATACAGGTGAAATAGCAGTACTATTCCCTATCCTAAGTAGAAATAGATTCTCTTTAATTCTTAAATCAATAGCTCTTAGTGGAAGAAAAATGCATTTATTTTTAAACTACCCATCAGATGAAGTTGGTAACCACTTAATGGATATTGATTTAATGGATGAAAAAGGAGTTAATCCATATAAAGATGTATTAACAGAAGCTAAATATAGAGAATTATTTGGAGAAAAAGTAGAGCATCCTTTTACAGGAATAGACTACGTTCAAATGTATAGAGACATTATAGAAGAAGCAGGTGGGGAAGTTGAAATATACCTTGCAAACGACCCTAGAGAAGCTTTAAAGTACACAGATCAAGTTCTTGTTGCAAACATTCATGAAAGACATAGAACAAAAAGAATACTTAAAGCAGCAGGAGCAAAAGTTGTTTATGGACTAGATGATATTGCATCATCATCTATTAATGGAAGTGGATACTCAGAATATGGTCTACTTGGTTCAAACAAAGCAACTGAAGAAACAATTAAACTTTTTCCAAGAGATGGACATGAGTTTGTAAGAAATGTTCAAAAAGCTCTTAATGAAAAAACAGGCAAAAATGTAGAAGTTATGATTTATGGAGATGGAGCATTTAAAGATCCAGTAGGGAAAATATGGGAGCTTGCTGATCCGATAGTATCACCAGGATTTACTGATGGACTAGTTGGAACTCCAAATGAAATAAAACTTAAGTATATTGCAGATAATGATCTTAAAGATGTTGATTCTTCAGCTTTAATAGATGAAATGAAGAAAAAAATTATGGAAAAAGAAGACAAAGAGAATATAGGAAATGCTGCACTTGGAACAACTCCAAGACAAATAACAGACCTTCTTGGAAGTCTTTGTGACCTTGTAAGTGGAAGTGGAGATAAAGGTACTCCTATTATACTTATTCAAGGATACTTTGATAATTTTGCAACTGAATAATATAAACAAAAAGCTAGTGAATTCACTAGCTTTTTTATTTGAAAGTAACTTTTAAAGTTTCTATACGCTTTTCATCTATTTTATAAACTTCAAATAGAATATTTTCATATTCTGCAAAAAAGTTATCATTTTCAGTTGGTATATTACCAATTAAATCTAAAACAAATCCTCCAATTGTATCTGCTGTTTGAGATTCTAATGAAAGATTAAAGTGTTCATTAAATTCATCTATTGGTAGTAATCCATCTACAATATAGGTATTATCTTCGATTTTTTTAATTTCAACATAATTTTCATCATATTCATCAAAAATATTACCCATAACTTCTTCTATAATATCTTCAATAGTTGCAATACCAGCAAATCCACCATATTCATCTATAAGAATTGACATATGGTTTTTTGTTGTTTGAAGTTCTTTAAAAAGCTCATCAATTTTTTTAGTCTCTGGTATAAAGTAAGGAACTCTCATGATTTTCCTTAAATCTATTTCTTCAGTATTTTTCTTAAGAATTAGCTCAAACAAGTCTTTTATAGATAGTATACCAATAATATTATCTATATTATCTTCATATATAGGAACTCTTGAGAATTTTTCCTCAGCAACTTTTGAAATTATTTCCTTAACTGGAGTGTTAATATTTATTAAAAATACCTCTGTTCTAGGAGTCATAATTTCCTTAGCAATTGTGTCATCAAAATCAAAAATACTATGAATCATTTCTTCTTCAGTATCATTTATAACGCCACTTTCTTTTCCTTGTAAAAGCATTGATTTTATTTCTTCTCTTGATAGTCTATTTTCAGCATCATCTGATTTTATGCCAAATATTCTAACAAGAAGATTTGTAGATCCAGAAAGAAGCTTTACAAATGGAGTAGTTATTTTTGAGATAATTAGTATTGGCTTAACTGTAAACATAGCAATAGATTCTGAATTTTGAAGAGCTATTCTTTTAGGGAAAAGTTCCCCAAGTACAAGTGTAAAGTAAGAAATAAGAATAGTTATTATAAAAACAGAAATCTTTGATGCATATGGAATGTTAAGCTTATCCAAATAAACTGCAAAATGACTTGAAATACTAGTAGCAGCTGAAGCACTTGCAAAAAATCCTGCAAATGTTATACCTATTTGTATAGTTGCAAGAAAATTGCTAGGCTCTTTTAAAAGTTTTTGAAGAAGAATAGCTTTTTTATTTCCTTCCTCACTAAGCATATTGATTTTACTTTTGTTAACAGATACAATTGCCATTTCTGCTGCTGCAAAAAAAGCATTTACAACAACAAGTATTAAAATAAGAATAATTTGAGGCAATAAACCTGTAGCGGAACTATCGTCCAATTGTATACCCCCTTAAGAATATAATTTTATTTTAGAAAAAATTCTATCATATAAGATGTAAAAAATCAAATGTCAATGATTTATATTTTTATATTATGATATACTTAACAAGAAAGTTTATTTAAGAAGGGATTGTTTTAATGAGCAAAATATTAGTTCTAGCAGAAAAGCCTTCAGTAGCAAGGGATATAGCTAGAGTTTTAAAGTGTAATAAAAAAGGTAATGGATATATAGAAGGAAATAATTATATAATAACTTGGGCACTAGGGCATTTAGTAACTTTAACTGACCCTGAAGGCTATAATAATAAATATAAACAATGGAGAATAGAAGATATTCCTATTGTTCCAGAAAAATTTAAATATTCAATTATAAAACAAACATCAAAACAATTTAATGCAGTAAAAAGCCAATTAGAAAGAAATGATGTATCAGAGGTTGTTATAGCAACAGATGCAGGACGTGAAGGTGAACTTGTTGCAAGGCTGATACTTTATAAAACAGGATGTAAAAAACCTATTAAAAGACTTTGGATATCATCTGTTACAGATAAAGCTATTAAGGAAGGTTTTTCAAAGCTTAAAGATGGAAGAGAATATAATAATCTTTATGCATCAGCATTATGTAGAGCAGAAGCAGATTGGGTAGTTGGTATAAATGCAACTAGAGCACTTACATGTAAATATAATGCACAGCTTTCATGTGGAAGGGTACAAACTCCAACCCTTGCTATGGTTTATGAAAGAGAAAAAGAAATTAGAGAATTTAAGCCTAAAGAATTTTATTCTATAGATATAAAATCTAAAAATATAAAATTTACATGGTTTGATAAAACTTCTAATTCTAATCGTACTTTTAATGAAGAAAAAGTAGACAAAATATTAAACAAAATAAAGGGACAGAATCTTTTAATAGTAGATGTAGAGAAGAAAATAAAAAAATCATATCCTTCAGGACTTTATGATTTAACTTCTCTTCAAAGAGATGCTAATAGAATATGGAACTATTCAGCTAAAGAAACTTTATCTATTATGCAAAGACTTTATGAACATTATAAGGTTTTAACATACCCTAGAACAGACTCTAAATATATATCAAATGATATTGTTCCAACTTTAAAAGATAGAGTTAAAGCTGCGAGAGATATTAACAAAGCTGCTGCAAAGGACATACTTTTATCAGATATAAAAGCAAATAAAAGCTTTGTTGATAATGCTAAGGTTTCAGACCATCATGCTATTATTCCAACTGAAGAATCACCTATACTAAGTGATTTTACTCAAAAAGAGAGAAATATATATGAATTAGTAGTAAAAAGATTTTTAGCTGTGCTTATGAAGCCTTATGAATATGAGGAAGTTACAATTAAAGGTGAAATAAACTCAGAAGAGTTTAGGGCTAAAGGTAAAAAAATAATTTCTATGGGATGGAAAGATGTTTATACTGAAGTAGAAGAAGATGAAGATAATCAAATAGTAGGTGGTATAAATAAAAATGATACATTAAAAGTAGATTCGTTTAATAAAAAACTTGGTAAAACAACACCACCAGACTTTTTCAATGAGGGAACATTACTTTCAGCAATGGAAAATCCATTAAAATATACAAAAACAAATGATGCAAAAATAAATAAAACACTTGGAGAAACAGGTGGAATAGGTACTGTTGCAACAAGAGCAGATATTATTGAAAAATTATTTTCAAACTTTTTAATAGAAAAAAGAGGTAAAGATATAATTACAACATCTAAGGGAAGACAGCTTTTAGATCTAGCGCCGAAAGAGCTTACTTCACCAAAACTTACAGGTGAATGGGAGCTTAAACTTCAACAAATATCTAAAGGAAAATTAAACAAAGATGTATTTATGAAGGACATAATAAAATACACTGAAGAGCTAGTTGAAGATATAAAGCTTAGTGAGGAAAAGTTTAGACATGATAACTTAAGTGGAGAAAATTGTCCACAGTGTGGCAAAAAAATGCTTTCAGTTAATACTAAAAAAGGTAGAGCGCTTGTTTGTCAAGATAGAGAATGTGGCTATAGAAAAAATGTTGCAATACTAACAAATGTAAGATGCCCTGAGTGTAAGAAAAAACTTGAACTTAGAGGAAGTGGAGATGGAAAAATCTACGCTTGTTTAAATAAAAATTGTAACTTTAGAGAAAAAGAGTCTGTATTTAAACAAAGATTTAATAAAAATAATAAAGTAAATAAAAAAGAAGTAAATAAAATAATGCAAAAAATGAAAAAAGAAGCTGAAGAAAGTATTAATAATCCATTTGCAGAACTTTTAAAAGACTTTAATAAATAATTTTATAAAATAAAGTGTGTAGATCACTGTTTGGTGTTTTACACACTTTATTTTTATTATAATTCAGCTACTACTCTACAAGGAAGTCCTGTCATATTTAAATAGTTTACAGGATATGTATTTATTTTAAAGATGTTGTTAGTTATATTTAGTACACTTTCTAAGTTACAAAGATTTTCTACAACAAATATTCCTTTATCAGCAAGATATTGGTCTTTAGGAGTATGTTCTGCGCCTCTACGAACTCCAGCAAAATCTATACCAATAATAGATACTTGCTTTTCTACTAAATAATCAATTAGTTCATTTGATAATTGTGGATGATTTTGAAAATAGTTTTTTGAACCGTAACCTTCTGTTTCAATAAAACCACTATAAAATAAAATAAACATATCTTTTTCAATTTTATCTACTAAAATATCAGATATATCAATATCACGATTTTTAATACTGCGAACATCAAATATAATAGCTTTTCGTGATAAGTACTCTAAAGGAAATTCTTTGTTCATTACGTCAAAATGAGTTCCTAAATGACCTGATAGTGATTTTTTTTCATTTCCTTGTGCATCTTCTACTATTTTAGGTGTAATTTTTGTTGTTAAATCAATAAACATAAATTTTCCTCCTTGTATATTTTTAAGAAACAATATTATTATAGCGCTTTTGTATATTGGAAACAATTTAAGGATTGTGTACTATTTATTTAACATATCCTATTAAATACCTAGGAATAATATATAAAAAATGACAAAAATAAAAATTTTTTTTAATTTAAAAAATCTTGATAAACCAAGTATTACCAATACTTTAGATTATATAGTGAAAAATTAAAATTAAATAAAAAATTGAAAAGTCGAAAAAAAATAGTTGCTTTTCCAAATAAAGGTGAATAGAATAGTATTAAACCTATAGACTAAGTAGGTATTGGAGGAGGGGTAAAAATGCCAAAAATAAAAACAAAAATCGGAATTATATTTTTAAGTTTAATATTAGGAACCAGTGTTTTAGCAGGATGTTCTTCAGGAAAAAAAGCTACGGAAACAGCTAAACAAACAACTACTCAAGAGGCGAAAAAAGTTCAACTTTTAAATGTATCCTATGATCCTACTAGGGAACTGTATGCAGAATATAATAAAGCATTTGCAAAGTATTGGAAAGATAAAAAAGGTGAAGATATAGAAATTAAACAATCACATGGTGGGTCTGGTAAGCAAGCAAGAGCCGTAGTTGATGGACTTGAAGCAGATGTTGTAACACTTGCTCTTGCATATGATATTAATTCTGTAAATAAAAAGCAAGAGTTAATTGATAAGCAATGGCAAAAATCTTTACCAAATAACTCATCACCTTATACTTCAACAATTGTATTTTTAGTTAGAAAAGGTAATCCGAAGGGAATAAAGGATTGGAACGACCTTGTAAAAGAGGGTGTAGAAGTTATAACTCCAAACCCTAAAACTTCAGGGGGAGCTAGATGGAACTATCTTGCAGCTTGGGGATATGCACTTGAAAAAAATAATAATGATGAAAATAAAGCTAAAGAATTTGTAAAAAAATTATTTGAAAATGTTCCAGTTTTAGATTCAGGAGCTAGAGGTTCAACAACTACATTTGTTGAAAGAGGAGTAGGAGATGTTTTAATTGCTTGGGAAAATGAAGCATACCTTGTTGAAAAAGAACTTGGTAAAGGTAAGTTTGACATAGTAACTCCAAGTATAAGTATACTTGCAGAGCCACCTGTTGCAGTAGTTAACAAAATTGCTGATAAAAAGGGAACTAAGGAAGTTGCAACTGAATATTTAAAATACCTTTATAGTGAAGAAGGACAAGAAATAGCAGCTAAAAACTTCTACAGACCAAGTGATGAGAAAATAGCTAAAAAATATGAATCACAATTTAAAAATGTAAATCTAATTACAATAGATAAAGCTTTTGGTGGCTGGGATAATGCTCAGAAAAAGCATTTTGATGATGGTGGAATATTTGACCAAATCTTTACTAAAAAGTAATGCAAAATGCCTTGTAGTTTTAACCTACAAGGCTTTTAATATTTAAATTAAGGTGGGTGAAGTGAACTTGAATTTAGCTACAAAAAATAAGAGAAATTTACTTGTAAAGCAGCATAGCATAATACCAGGATTTAATCTAAGTTTTGGAATTACTGTTACCTATATAAGTTTACTTGTAATTTTACCGTTATCAATGATATTTATAAATTCATTAAATATAGGTATGAAGGATATTATAAGTATTTTAAGTGAGCAAAGAGTTGTATCAGCTTTTAAAATTAGTTTTTTAGCAGCAGCTCTTGCAGCTTTAATTAATACAGTATTTGGATTTTTAATAGCTTGGGTTATTGTAAGATACGACTTTTTTGGAAAAAGGATTATAGATTCTTTAATAGATCTTCCTTTTGCTCTTCCAACAGCAGTAGCAGGGATAACTCTTACTACACTTTATTCACAGGATGGTTGGATAGGAAAATATTTAAGTTTATTTGGAATAAAAGTATCATTTACACTACTTGGAATAGTAGTTGCCTTAAGCTTTATAAGCATACCATTTGTTGTAAGAACGGTACAACCTGTTATTGAGAACTTAGATAGTGAAGTTGAAGAGGCTGCTAATAGTCTTGGGGCGAATCCTTTTATAACATTTGTGAAAGTAATATTTCCTGAAATAATTCCATCACTTTTAACAGGATTTTCCCTTGCTTTTGCAAGAGCAGTTGGAGAATATGGATCAGTTGTTTTTATATCAGGAAACATGCCTTTAAAAACAGAAATAGCACCTCTTATTATAATGACTAAAATGGAGCAATATGATTATGAAGGAGCAACTGTAATTGCTGGAGGAATGCTTGTTGTATCATTTATAACACTTTTAATAATAAACTTAATTCAGTGGTATACAGCTTCTTACCATAAAACTAAGTAGGAGGTGTACAATGAACACTAATTTAGAAATTAATCAAAATATATCTAAGGTTGTTAAAAATAAAAAAGTAAAAACAGTAAATCTAACTAAGATTACATTAATAGGAATAGCGGTTTTATATGTTTTTTCTATATTAATAATACCTTTAGTTGCAGTATTTGTTAAAGGTCTTGAAAAGGGGTTTGATCTTTATGTAAGCTCAATAACAGACCCAATGGCACTTGAGGCTATAAAACTTACGTTAATAGCAATGGCAGTTGCTGTTCCTCTTAATACTGTGTTTGGTATATTTGCTGCTTGGCTTATAACTAAATTTGAATTTAGAGGTAAAAATATTCTTATAACTATTATAGACATGCCTTTTGCAATATCACCTGTTATAGCAGGATTTGTATTTGTACTTTTATTTAGTAATACACATGGACTGTTTGGAGAAATCCTAACTAATTTAGATATAAAAATAATATTTAATACACCAGGAGTAATACTTGCTACTATTTTTGTAACTTTCCCATTTGTTGCAAGAGAGGTTATACCTATAATGCAGTCTAAAGGAAATAATGAAGAAGAAGCAGCGTTAACACTTGGTGCAAGTGGAATAAAAACATTTTTCAAAGTAACTTTACCTAATATAAAGTGGGCTCTTTTATATGGAGTTATATTAACATCAGCAAGAGCTGCTGGAGAATTTGGAGCAGTATCAGTTGTTTCAGGACATATTAGAGGGGTTACTACAACACTTCCTCTACATGTTGAGATTCTTTATAATGAGTACCAATTTTCAGCTGCATTTGCAGTTGCATCACTACTAACAGTTATAGCCCTTATTAATTTAATAGTTAAAAGTATAGTTGAATGGAAAATAAAAAGAGATTTAAAAAGTTAAGAGGTGATAAAATGAGTATAGATATTAAAAATATATATAAAAAGTTTGGAGATTTTAATGCATTAGATAATATAAATCTTGAAATAAAAACAGGAGAGTTAGTTGCACTACTTGGTCCTTCAGGAAGTGGAAAAACAACTCTTTTAAGAATAATTGCTGGACTTGAAAGTTCAGATGGAGGAAATATATATTTTAATGGAGAGGATAATACTTTAAAAAAGGTACAAGATAGACAAGTTGGATTTGTTTTTCAGCATTATGCACTTTTTAAACACATGAGTGTTGGAGAAAATGTTGCATTTGGACTTAATATAAAACCTAAAAAAGAAAGACCTAGTAAAAAGGAAATAGATGAAAAGGTAGACGAGCTATTAGAATTAATAAAAATGAAAGAGTTTAAAAATAGATACCCTTCTCAATTATCAGGAGGACAAAGACAAAGGGTTGCACTAGCTAGAGCTCTTGCTGTAGAACCTAATGTGCTTCTTTTAGATGAACCTTTTGGAGCATTAGATGCTAAGGTTAGAAAAGAGCTTAGAAGATGGCTTAGAAGACTACATGATAATTATGCAATAACAAGCTTATTTGTAACACATGATCAAGAAGAAGCAATGGATGTTGCAGATAAAATAGTAATATTAAATAAAGGTAAAATAGAGCAAATAGGAACACCTAAAGAAGTATATGAAAATCCTAAAAATCCTTTTGTATATGACTTTTTAGGTAACGTAAACTTGTTCCATGGAAGAGTGGAAGGTGGGAAAATAAATATAGCAGGGCAGGAGTATGAGGTTCCAGAGTTTAAAAATCATAAACAGTCAGATGCTATAAGTTATGTTAGACCACATGACATTGATATTTCAAGGGATAATACAAAAGGAACAATAGAAACAGAGGTGTTTTTTATAAGAGCATCTGGAGGAGTTGTTCATATAGAACTTAAAAGAAATGACAATGGAGAATATTTAGAAGCTGAAATACCAAGAGAAAGATTTAAAGAACTTAATATAGAAAGTGGAGATATAGTATATATAAAACCAAAGGATTTTAAGGTTTTTACTCCAGAAGATTATGTTATATAAATAAAAAAGGCTATAATTTATAGCCTTTTTTATTTGTCTAAAAGTTTGTATTTGCTTTTACTATATTTAAAAATTCATTTTTTTCTTCATCTGTTTTAAAAGCTCTAATAGGAACAACATGAGCTACTTTTTCTGTTACATATAAAAACATATGACTATCTGTTTCTTCAAATTTAATAATATCATCCCATTTATTAAATGTTTGCCCTGCACCTGATGTTGCATATATACCATCATCTTTAACATTTAATACATATCTAGGCGTTCCCTGAGACTGTACACCATGTTCTAAAACTTTAGATACATTTTTTAATGCATTTTTCTTATAGTATTTAGGATAGAAAACAGACCATAAAATAGCCAAAATTAAGAAAATTGGGAATGTTATTGTTATAGGTATACCAGATAAAAGACTAAATGCACCTGCTACAGCTACAAGTAGCAAAGGTATAATAAACCTATGTACTCTAAGTTCTTTTTTTACAGAAGGTGAATTTTCAAGATGATACATATTAAACTTTAAATAATCATCTTTTGTTATTTCATACTTTATTTTCATTTTATGCCTCCTATATTTAAAAATCATTTCGGTAATTTAATAGTATAATAAACATAGCTTAATATCAACTTTATTTAGTTTAATAGTTTTAATTGTATAAGTTGTTAAATTTATATATAATTCATTATGTGCAATTTATTTTAGAAAGGAATATAGAAAATGAGTATACTAACAGTTAAAAATTTAAATCACGGATTTGGTGATAGAGCAATACTTAATAATGTATCTTTTCGTCTTTTAAAAGGTGAGCATATAGGTTTTGTTGGTGCAAACGGAGAGGGAAAATCAACATTTTTAAATATAATAACAGGAAAGCTTGAACCAGATGAAGGAAGTATTGAATGGTCTAAACATGTTAGAGTTGGATATTTAGATCAGCATACATCACTTGAAAAAGGACTTACTATAAGAGACGTTTTAAAAAACGCATTTAAGTATTTATTTGATATAGAACAAGAACTTAATGATTTATATGGAAAAATGGGAGAAGCTTCCCCAGAAGAGCTTGAAGCCTTAATGGAGGAAACTGGAACTCTACAGGATATATTAACAAACAATGATTTTTATACTATAGATGCAAAAGTTGAGGAAATATCAAAGGGTCTTGGACTTTTAGATATAGGACTTGATAGAGATGTTCACGATTTAAGTGGTGGACAAAGAACAAAGGTGCTTCTTGCAAAACTTTTACTTGAAAAGCCAGATATACTTTTACTAGATGAGCCTACAAACTATTTAGATGAACAGCATATTCAGTGGCTAAAAAGATATTTAATAGACTATGAAAATGCATTTATACTTATATCACACGATATACCATTTTTAAATAGTGTTATTAACCTTGTATATCACGTTGAAAATGCTGAGGTTAACAGATATGTAGGAAACTATGATGACTTTAAAAAGGTTTATGAAGCAAAACAAAAGCAATTAGAAGCAGCATATAAAAAGCAGCAAGAGGAAATAGCACAATTAAAAGACTTTGTTGCTAGAAATAAAGCTAGAGTATCTACTAGAAACATGGCAATGTCTAGACAAAAGAAACTAGATAAAATGGAAGTTATAGAACTTCAAAAAGAAAAACCAAAACCAGAGTTTAACTTTAAGGTTGGAAGAACATCAGGTAAAAAACTATTTGAAACTAAAGATTTAGTTATAGGATATGATACACCACTATCAAAACCTCTTAATCTATTAATGGAAAGAGGACAGAAAATAGCATTAGTTGGTGCAAATGGACTTGGAAAAACTACACTTCTTAAAAGTATACTTGGACAAATACCTTCAATTTCAGGGGGAGTGGAACTTGGAGACTATCTTGAAATTGGATACTTTGAACAAGAAATAAAAGAAGGCAACTATAACACTTGTATTGAAGAGGTGTGGGAAGAGTTTCCTTCATATACACAATATGAGGTTCGTTCAGCACTAGCTAAATGTGGACTTACTACTAAACACATAGAAAGTAAGGTTTTAGTTTTAAGTGGAGGAGAACAAGCAAAGGTTCGTCTTTGTAAACTTATAAATAGGGAAACAAACTTTTTAGTACTAGATGAGCCTACAAACCACTTAGATGTTGAAGCTAAGGAAGAGCTAAAAAGAGCTCTTATAGAATATAAAGGAAGTATACTTTTAATATGCCACGAACCAGAGTTTTATCAAGGACTTGTAACAGATGTATGGAACTGTGAAGAGTGGACAACAAAATTAGTATAGTGAGGATTTTAAAAGAGTTAGTATTAATGCTAACTCTTTTTTGATATAGTAAATTTAATGGGTTAAATGTTAAAATAAAGGGGGATTTTTATGCAAATTAGACAAGCTAAAATAGAAGATTTAAAAGAGATAATATATATAGAAAATAAGTGTTTTCCAGAGTCAGAAGCTGCAAAGGAAGAAGATATTAGAAAAAGATTTAATGCTTTTAGTGAAAATTTTGTTGTAGCTGTTAAAAATGAAAAAGTAGTTGGCTTTATCAACGGATGTACTACAGATTCACCAGAATTACCTGATGAGCTTTATCACGATGCTTCGTTACATAAAAAAGATGGAAGGTATCAAACTGTATTTGGATTAGATGTTTTGCCAGAGTATAGAAGATGTGGTATAGCTACAAAGCTTTTAAATTATTTTATAGAAATATCTAAAAAACGTGGTAGGGAAGGTATTATTCTAACTTGTAAGGATCATTTAATAGATTACTATATGAAATTTGGATTTAAGCATTGTGGTGTTTCATCTTCTTCACATGGTGGAGCTAAATGGAATGATATGATACTATATTTAAAATAAAGCTAAAAGTGCCTAAATATAGGTGCTTTTAGCTTTTTAAAATTCTAATAATTATGAAAATAAAATATAAAAATTTAATTATTTTTTAAAAGTCCAATAACTTTAAGTGCAATGGAAGTACTCTCAATAAATTTAATGTTTGAGTTTTCCATATTAAGAATAGCTTTTATTTTTTTTATTCTGTATCTTATAGTGTTTTCATGTTGGAATAAATCCTCTGCCACTTTTTTGTAATTTCCATCATGAAAAATAAAAGATTCTAGGGTATGATAAAGTTCTGAGTGGTTTTCTTTATCATATTTTTTTATAGGCTCAATTATTTTTTTTGAAAAGTCTAGTAACTCGTCACAGCTTACTGAATGAGATAAAATATTAGTAAGCTCGTCCTGATTAATCACATAACCGTTATCTTGGAGTAGCATGATACATCCCCCTTTTTCATTAGTATAAATTTAAGATAATACAAAACACCTTAAGTACATTATACACATGTTAGTGAATTTTATAAATGTAAAAAGTGGAATTTGTTCATACAATTTATAAAGAAAATATTAAAAAGTTGAAGTTTTTATTAACTAAAGAATTAGGCTAATAAGTAGTGGCGCTAAGACTAAAGTTATAAGCCCAGCAATACCAATGGATAGACTACTCATAGCACCTTCAACTTCACCTATCTCCATTGCCTTAGTTGTACCTAGTGCATGGGAAGAAGTACCAATTGATACTCCTTTAGATAAAGGGTCATTTATTCTAAATAGCTTTAAAACATATGGAGCTATTATAGCACCTGTAATTCCTGTAATTACAATAGCAATAACAGTTATAGATTCAATTCCTCCAAGTGATTTTGCTACTTCAAGTCCTATAGGTGTTGTTACAGATTTAGGAGCAAGTGATTTTATAATTGATATATCAAGTCCAAGCAGTTTTGAGAAAAGTATTATACATGAGATACCTACAAATGAGCCAGCACTTATACCTACTAATATAGGAATAAGATTTTTTCTTAAAAGATCTATTGTTTTATAAAGAGGTACAGCTAAAACAACTGTTGATGGTCCAAGGAAAAAAGAAATGTAATCTCCTCCTATTTTATAGTTAGAGTAATCTATTTTAGAAATTAAAAGTATAGCAATAATAATTAGTGTGCTTATTAACATAGGGTTTAATAAAGGACCCTTAGATTTTGTGTATATGTAAACGCTTACTACATAGGCTAAAAGTGTAAGTGTTATTCCAAAAAGTGGGGTAGATACAATATCCATTTTTAATTTCTCCTGTCTATAATTTTTTTTACGCTTTGAGTTACAAGTCCTGTAACAACAAGTGTTATAATTGTTGTAAAAATACATATAAAAAATATTTTATGCCATGTTGATTTCAAAACAGAAAAAGAAGCTATAATTCCTACACTAGCAGGAATAAAGAAAAATGCTAAGTTTTTCATAAAAAAATCTGAAACTGTTTCTATCCATTCTAATTTAATAATTTTTAGGCATAAGCATAATAATAGTAGGATCATGCCTAATATATTACCTGGAATAGGAATGGCTAATGCATTAGATAATACTTCACTTATTAAATATATTAAAAGTATTATTGAAAGTTCTTTAAAAATTTTCAAGTTATCACCTCCAAGGTTTTATTACAATAATAATTTATCATTTTTTTTATAAAACTAGCTTATATAAAGAAAATTAAAAATAATTAGGATAATTTTATTTAAAAGTTTATGATATAATTTATTTAATTTTTATATAAATGGAGAATTTGTAATGTTTAATAAAAATAAAGGAATTTATAAAAGTCTTTTTAATGAGTCGCTATATGATATAAAGGAAAATCTATATAGATATATTTTTTTCGAATTTGTTTATAAAGGCTTAAATGTTTTTATAATACTACCTATACTTTTAGATATGTTTGATAAGCTTATGATTTCTTTTGGTATAAACTCATATTCAAGACAAGATTTTTTAATATTTGGAATAGATGTAGGAAGTTTTTTAGGGGCAGGATTTATTGCATTTATAGCATTAGTCGCTGTTTTTATAGAACTGGGAACTTTAACTTTAATATCACATAAAAGTTATTTTAAAAAAAATATTTCAACACTTTCAGCATTTTTTATAACTTTAAGAAAAATACCCTTTTTATTTGGAGTTGGAACATTAAATTTATTTTTTTATTTTTTAATTGTAGTCCCATTTGTAGGAATGACAATTGATACACCTGTATTAAAATATGTTTCAATTCCTAAATTTATTGAAGAGGAAATATTCAATTCTAATGTATTTATATTTGTATATATTATTTTCATTATAATACTAACATTTTTTTATATAAGATGGATATTTGTAATTAATTATATGGTTGCAGATAACTGTAATGTTAGTGTAGCACTTAAAAAAAGTAAAAAAATAGCTAAAGGTTTTTACACAAAAATATTTATAATAATATTTATAACAAATATTGTATTGCCTACAATAATGGTAGGGATTGTTTTTTTAATATCTCTTTTAGTACCTTATATAGGTAATTTGTTTGGATTTGATTTTTTATTTTTAGGATTTACTGAGTATTTTAGTGTGTTTGGAGAAAAAATGTATATGGTACTTTCAATGCTAACATCTCCTTTAAGCACAATACTTATTACTAAAATATTTATGTATAGAAGGAAGGTATTTAATGAGCCTATTGTAGATAATAGTCCAAAGGGAAAAGTTTATTATAAATTTAACTATAGATTTAAAAACAATTTAACTATTATAGCTATATTAATATTTGTAATGGTTAGTACTTTTATAACATTAGTAGATTTAGATTATAAAATACATAATAAAAACATTAGTGTAGCAGGTCATAGAGGAGATGTACTTGCTTACCCAGAAAACACTATACCTTCTATAATGTCCGCTGTTGAAAAAGGAGTAGACTATGTAGAAGTTGATTTGCAGCTAACAAAAGATGGGAAGGTTGTTGTTTTCCATGATAAAAATCTTTTAAGACTTACTGGTGTAAGAGGAGAAATAAAGAATTTTAATTATGAGGATTTGAAAAATATAAATATAAAATCTAAAGAATTTAAAAAGAATAAAGAGTATAAAATTCCTACACTAGATGAGGTTATAAATATTACTAAAGGAAAAGTTAATCTTTTATTAGAATTAAAGCCATATGACAACTTTAATATGCTTAGTAGCGAAGTAGTTAATATTATAAATAAACATAATATTAAAGATGATGTTCTTGTTCAATCCTCTAATTATAATAGTTTAAGGGAAATAAGAGGTATTGATAAAAGTATAAAAATAGGTTATATAGCTTACATTTTAGCTGGTGATATATACTCATTAGATGTAGACTTTTACTCTATAGAGCAAAGCATTTTATCAAAATCATCTATTAAAAAAATAAGATCTGTTAATAAAGGTATATGGGCCTGGACAGTAAATGATGAAATAGACATATATGATTGTTTAAGAAAAGATATTGATGGTATAATAACAGATAATATAGTAGAGGTAAATAATCAAATAAATATAATGAAAAGTAGATAACTTGCTATAAAGCTAAGTTTTAGATAAAATAATATAGATAAACCTAAACACAAATGACCTGTAGGCAGGAGGGATATGTTTGGAGAGACAAAGTTTGGAAAGTAGCTCTTGTTTAGATACAATAAAAGTTACTAAAATATGTGGGGAAAAAACAGAAGAAAGCTTTAAAGTTAAAGCTATATTCTATTTAGAAGAGGATATAGTAAATGAATTAAGTAAAAAGCTACAGGAATTTTTAAAGTTATATTCACTAACAGGTGGAATAATGGATATTAAAAAAGGTACATATGAATTTGAACTTATTTTAAGTAAAGAAAACTTAAAAAGAACCTCAGCATCTTATATTATAGAGTTTCTAGATATGTTAAAAGAAAATTATAATGTTAACATAGAAAATAATTTTGATGAGCTTGAAATAACTTCAGAGGAGCTTGAAAAGCTTCTTACATTTTAAAAAATGCTATGAAAAAATCATAGCATTTTTTATTTTATTTATTTAAAAATATTCTTGACATTATATGGATTAGAGTGTAAAATCTTACTAAACCTAGTAATTTACTAGGTAATAAAATAAAGTATAAACCTACTAAATATATAGGAAAAATAATAAATAAATTTGACGAAAAAAGATGAAAAAGAGGTGATTGTATTGAATCATGACTGTTTAAATATAGAATCAAAAGTTGTACATGGAGCGAATATGTTTGATGAAAAAACTGGTGCTGTAGTAACTCCTATATATCAAAGTGCAACATTTAGACATCCTGCATTAAATGAATCAACAGGATACGATTATTCAAGACTTCAAAACCCAACAAGAGAACAGCTTGAAATAACAATAGCTTCTCTTGAAAATGGAAAACATGGACTTGCTTTCTCATGTGGAATGGCAGCTATAAGCACTCTTATAAAATTATTTGGTCCAAAGGATCATATTATTTTATCTGACGACTTATATGGTGGAACATATAGAATATGTGAGCAAATTTATAAAAAGTATGGAATAGAATTTGATTATATAGATACAAGTGATATTAAAAAATTTGAAAACGCAATAAAAGATAACACTAAAGGTGTAATAATAGAAACTCCAACAAACCCTATGATGAAGGTTACAGATATTAAAAAGGTATCTGAAATATGTAAAGGAAAAAATATAACGTTAATTATAGATAATACATTTTTAACTCCATATTTTCAAAGACCACTAGAGATTGGAGCTGATATTGTAGTTCATAGTGCAACTAAGTATTTAGGAGGGCATAATGATACTTTAGCAGGTCTAATTGTTACAAATAGAGATGATATTGCAGAACAGCTAAGACTTATACAAAAATCAGAAGGTGCAGTTCTTTCTCCATTTGACTCTTTTCTTACTATAAGAGGTATAAAAACTCTTGGAGTTAGAATGGAAAAACATCAAGAAAATGCTATGAAAATAGTTGAGTTTTTAAAGTCACATAAAAATGTGGACAAGGTATATTATGCAGGGGATAAGGATCACCCACATTATAACATTATGAAAGAACAAACAAGTGGATTTGGTGCTGTAATAAGTTTTACAGTTAAGGAAGTTAGTATTGTAGAGAGAGTTTTGAAAAAAGTAGAGCTTATTATGTTTGCTGAAAGTTTAGGTGGAGTAGAAACATTAATAACTTATCCAGCAGTTCAAACACATGGAGATATACCAGAGGAGATTAGAAACTCTATAGGAGTTACAGACAAACTATTAAGATTATCTGTAGGAATTGAAAGTGCAGATGATATTATAAGAGATTTAAGCCTAGCTTTAGGTTAATTTAAGGAAGTGATGAAATGAAGTTTGGAACAAAAATATTACATACAAAGGATAATATAGATAAAACAACAGGTGCTCTTAGTGTACCTATATATCAGGTGTCAACATATCATCAAAATGATATAGAAAATATGGGGGAGTATACTTATTCAAGATGTGAAAACCCTACAAGAAGAGCACTTGAAAATACAGTTGCAGAACTTGAAGGTGGAAAGTATGGATTTGCATTTTCATCAGGAATGGCAGCAGCATCAGCTATACTTTCTATATTCTCTATGGGAGATCATATAATTCTTGCAGATGATTTATATGGTGGAACATATAGACTTGCAACATCTATATTTAATAGATTTGGATTAGAGTTTACATTTGTAGATGCAGGAGATGTTAAAAATATAGAAAATGCTATAAAGCCTAATACAAAGGCAATGTTTTTAGAAACTCCATCTAATCCACTACTTAAGATTACAGACCTTAAAGGTGCTGTAAAAATAGCTAAAGAAAATAATATAATAACAATAGTTGATAACACATTTATGTCACCATATCTTCAAAGACCACTAGACATTGGTATAGATATAGTTTGGCATAGTGGAACAAAATTTTTAGCAGGACATAGTGATGTTGTTGCTGGTTTTGCTATTACAAATAGTGAAGATCTTTCAAAGAGAATATACTATATACAAAATGGATTTGGTTCAATACTTGGACCACAAGATTCATGGCTTACACTTAGAGGTATAAAAACTTTAAAAGCAAGACTTGATATTCAGCAACAAAATGCTCAAAAGATAGCAGAGTTTTTAGAATCTCATGAAAAAGTTGAAAAAGTATATTATCCAGGACTTAAGTCACATGAAGGGTATGATGTTCATATATCACAAAGCTTTGGACCTGGTGCAGTTTTATCATTTGAAACAAAGGATTATAAATCTGCTAAATATTTTATGGATAATATAAAGTATGCTGCTGTAGCCGTAAGTCTTGGAGGAGTAGAGACTATAGTTTCTTATCCAGCTAAAATGTCACATAGTGCTATGGCAAAAGAAGAAAGAGAAAAAAGAGGAATAAAAGATAGTTTAATTAGAGTGTCTTTAGGTCTCGAAGATATAGATGACCTATTAAAAGATATAAATAATGCGTTAATATAGGGTAATCCCTAGTTAACATAGGAATATAGGAGGGATAGTAATGTCAAACATATTTAAAAATTTTGTAGACTTAATAGGAAACACACCACTTTTAGAGGTAGAGAGATATAAAAAAGCAAATAGCATAGTATCTAATGTATTTGCAAAGCTTGAGTATTTTAATCCAGCAGGAAGTGTAAAAGATAGAATAGCTTATGCTATGGTTAAAGATGCTGAGGAAAAAGGAATTTTAGTTGAAGGAAGTACTATTATAGAGGCTACTAGTGGAAATACAGGAATAGCACTTGCTTCTATAGCAGCAGCTAAAGGATATAAAATAGTTTTAACTATGCCAGATACTATGAGCGTTGAAAGACGTAATCTTTTAAAGGCATTAGGTGCTGAAATAGTATTAACAGAAGGAAAAAAAGGAATGAAAGGTGCAATTGCTAAAGCTGAAGAATTAAATGCAATTACAGAGAAGTCAGTAATACTTGCACAATTTGAAAACTTAGCTAATCCAGAAATTCATAGAAAAACTACAGCTGAGGAAATTATAAGAGATACTGATGGAAAAGTTGATATAGTAGTTGCAGGAGTTGGAACAGGTGGAACTGTTACAGGTGTTGGTGAAGTGTTAAAACAAAAGCTAGGAGATGTAAAAATAGTTGCAGTAGAGCCTTTTGATTCTCCAGTTTTATCAGGAGGAGATCCATCACCTCATAAAATCCAAGGTATAGGAGCTGGTTTTGTACCTAAGGTTATAAACACAGATGTAATAGACGAAATATTTAAAGTTAAAAATGAAGAAGCTTTTGAAGCGGCTAGAGATTTTGGAAAAACAGAAGGTGTTTTAGTTGGTATTTCATCAGGGGCAGCACTTTTTGCAGCTAAGGAAATAGGAAAAAGGGAAGAAAATAAAGATAAAAATATAGTTGTAATACTTCCTGATACAGGTGAAAGATATTTATCTACAGACTTATTTAAACAGGATTAATTATAAAGATAGAAAAGAAGTTAAAATATTTATATTTTAGCTTCTTTTTTGTTTTTTTAATAAAGTGTGAAAATTTATAAAAAAGTAACAAAAATACATATTTAAAAAAGCACAAATTCATATAATTATCATAGAAATATCAAATAAAGTTAGATTTATTAATAGTTTAAGACTATTTACAAATATATAATATTATCACAAATAAAAAATAATTATAAAATTGTTAAAAATATAACACATATTGTTACATATACTTTATATTTTATAATTGAAAATGAACAATAATTTATAATTTTTATAAGTTTATAGGTTTAAAAATACAAAGGATTAGGTGGAGAAGTATATGGAACAAAACGCTAAAGTAGTTAATGTACAAAAGATTCTAGAAAAATATAACTACTCAAGACAAAAACTTATCTTTATGCTTCATGAAATTCAAGAAGAAAGTGGCAGAAATTACATATCTCAAGAATCTGCTAGAGAAGTTGCTAATGGAATGAATATAACATTAGCTGAAGTTTATGAAGTAATCACATTTTATTCAATGTTCAGTCAAGTACCAAGGGGAAAGTATGTTATAGAAGTTTGTAAAAGTGGTCCATGCTTTGTAAAAGGATCTAAAAAAATTGTAGATTACTTAGAAGAAATACTAGGTATAAAGCCAGGAGAAATAACTAAGGATAATCTATTCTCAGTTGAAACTGTAAGCTGTATAGGAGCATGTGATATATCCCCTGCTATAAAAATAGGCAAAGAAGTTTATGGAAATTTAACTAAAGAAAAATTAATAGATATTATAACTTCTTACAGGGAGGGAAAGATATGCTAAATGAAGTAAAGATTATAACAGCAAACTGTGGGAAAATAACTCCTTGGGATATTGATGAATATATAAAGTGTGGTGGCTATAAAGGACTAGAAAAAACTATAGAAATGGGAGCTATAGATGCTATAGAAGAGATTAAAAAATCTGACCTTAGAGGAAGAGGGGGAGCTGCTTACCCAGCAGGGCTTAAGTGGGAGCAAGCCTTAAATGTTAAGGGAGATGAAAAATATATAGTTTGTAATGGAGATGAAGGAGAGCCTGGAACTTTTAAAGATAAGGTTATTTTTGATCAAGACCCATTAAAGTTAATAGAAGGTATGACAATAGCTGGATATATATTAGGATCTAAAAAGGGATACATATATATTAGAGGGGAATATATGAAATCTCAAGAAATAGTTAATAAGGCTATTGAAAATGCTAAAAAAGCTGGATACCTTGGTGAGAATATATTAAATAAAGGTTTTGATTTTGATATAGAAGTTTTAACTGGTGCTGGAGGATATGTTGTTGGTGAAAACTCAGCTTTAATAGAATCATCAGAAGGAAAAGCAGGAAGACCAAGAATAAAACCACCGTTTATAAAAGCATGTGGTCTTTATCAAATGCCAACACTTGTTAATAATGTTGAAACATTTGCAGCAGTTCCTTATATAATTGCTGAAGGCGGAGAAAAGTATAGAAGCTTTGGTACAGAAATAACTGGTGGAACAAAAATGATATGTCTTTGTGGTAATCTAGTAAACAGAGGTGTATACGAGGTTCCATTTGGTATAACTCTTAGAGAAATAATATATGACATAGGTGGAGGAATAGAAAACGGAAATAAATTAAAGTTTGTTCAAGTTGGAGGTTCATCTGGAGCTATAATTACAGAAGAACATTTAGATACACCTTACTGTTATAGCGCATTTAAAAAAATAGGTATAAGCATAGGTTCAGGATCTATTTTAGTTGTAGATGATACAGTAGATACTTTAGAATTTTTAGAACATGTATATGAGTTTTTCCTACATGAATCATGTGGAAAGTGTACTCCATGTAGAGAAGGAAATAAGCAAATATTAAGAATTTTAAAGAAATTTAAAAATGGATCTGCAACTAAGGAAGATATTAATAATATTTATAGATTAATTAATGTTATGAAAGATATATCTTTCTGTGGTCTTGGAAAAGCAGCTCCAACAGCTATAGAATTTGTACTTAAAAACCTAGCTAGTG
The DNA here is from genome assembly GCA_023389275.1 of Bacillota bacterium. Classification (GTDB taxonomy): domain Bacteria; phylum Bacillota; class Clostridia; order Clostridiales; family Caloramatoraceae; genus Clostridium_AB. The sequence continues at coordinate 340 of JAEWEN010000112.1, read as the reverse complement.
AGATGAAGGTAAATAATTAATTTATTTATACATCTTAGGGAGGAGAATATAAAATGAAAATGGAGAAAGTTTATATAGACGGACAAGAAATAGTTGTTGAAAAAGGTAATACAATTTTAAATGCAGCTAAACAGCTTGGAATAAAAATTCCTACATTATGTTATTTTAAAGGACTAAGTATAAAAGCTAATTGCCGTATATGTGTAGTTGAAGATGCTAAAAGTGGAAAGCTTTATACAGCATGTTCAACTCCAGTTTGGGATGGACTATCTGTTTTAACAAATAGTAAAAAAGTAAGGGAAACTAGAAAAACTATATTAGAGCTTTTACTTGTAGATCA
>JAEWEN010000080.1 GCA_023389275.1 Bacillota bacterium | reverse complement strand
ATAATATGATAAGCTGATAAAGCCTTTATTACACAATCTAGGGGGAGAAACTATGTACGGATACAACTTTTTAACTAGGGATGAAAATGGGATTTTAGAAATAGAAGGATGTAATTCCTTAGATTTGCTAAATGAATATGGGAGTCCACTATATGTTATGAATGAAAGGGATATTATTGAAAGGTGTACTCAAATAAGAGAAAACCACATTGAAAAACATGGTGGTTTTGCTGTTTATGCAAGTAAAGCATTTTCAAATAAAGCTATGGCAAGACTTATAAAGTCACAGGGAATAGGTATGGATGTTGTTTCAGGTGGAGAAATGTATACAGCAGCATCAGTTGATTTTCCTATGGAGAATATAGTTTTTCATGGAAATAATAAAGCTACATATGAAATAGAAATGGCTATTGATTATGGAGTTGGAAGAATTATTATAGATAATTTTTATGATGTTGAAAATGTTATTAGAATATCTAATGAAAAGAAGAAATTAACTGGTGTTATGATAAGAGTTGCACCTGGAGTTGAGGGAGATACACATGATTTTATAAAAACTGGACATGAGGATTCAAAATTTGGATTTTCATTAAACGATGGAAGCCTTGAAAAAGCAGTTGATATGCTTTTAAAAGCAGAGTATGTGAATTTTCGTGGGATACATGCTCATGTAGGTTCACAGCTTCTTGAAAATAAGGTTTTTGAAGAGGAAATAAAAGTTTTAAGAGATCTTTATGTTAAATTAAAAGAAATGTTTAATATAGAAATAAATGAGATTAATTTAGGCGGAGGATTTGGTATTTACTATACTGAAGGAGATACAAGACTTCCTATATCATACTTTACTGATCTTATGAACAGAGAAGTAGAAAGGTTGTTTAAGGAGAAAAATCTTAAAAAGCCTATGATAATAATAGAACCAGGAAGATGGTTAGTTGGAGAAGCAGGGGTTACATTATATACAATTGGTGCTATTAAAAATATAGAAGGTGTTAGAAAATACATAAGCGTCGATGGAGGAATGACTGATAATCCAAGACCTCCATTATATGGAGCTAAATATCTTGCAGTTGCTGTTGAAAATTCAGATAGAAAAGAAGAAGTTGTAACAGTTGCAGGAAAATGCTGCGAATCTGGAGATGTACTTATTCATAATATAAGTTTACCTGAGAGAAAAAGTGGAGATCATATATGTGTTTTAAGTACAGGTGCATATAATTATTCTATGTCAAGTAATTATAATAGACTTCCAAAGCCAGCAGTTATAATGGTTAAAAATGGAGAGCATAGACTTATAGTTAAAAGAGAAACTTATGATGATATAATAAGAAATGACATTTAAAAAAGAGGCTAAAAGCCTCTTTTTTTATCTAGGTTGTTGAATAGGAACAGGTTCTACTGCAGTTGATGTTGTAACAAATTTTATAGAATATAAATCAGCCATAATTAAGTCTCTTGAAGCATCCTCTAAAACAATGTAGTTAATTCCTACTTCTCTTAATAAACCAGATTTATCTGCTAAAAGATTTGTACCAAGTAAAAATTCTACTCTAACAAATCTACCTATTTGTGATCTTAAGTATGCTTGAATATATCCAGGATTTGTGAATACAGGTTCACCTTGAGATGTATTAGGATTAACACCAAGGCCTGGTAAAGTTCCGCTTACATCCATTCTTTGAAATTCTGGTTCAAAACTAGAGTTATCCATATTATCATTTCTAAAACTTTCTAAAACATCTGTACCAATTGTAAAGTCATTGTCAAGATCTAAATAACTAGTATCATTTGAATCATCTAATATATCAGTTGTCTCTAAGTCGTCGGAAGAAGAAAAAACAGGTGGGAAATAATATGAGCTTTCAAAGCTTTCAGTATCAAATATTTCGTCTTGGAAAAAATTATTATTAATAGACATACAAACCTCCTAAATTTAAGTAGTAGCATACTTAGGCGTAGGGTCATAGAAACAGTGTTGAACAATTCTGGTTGCAATAACTCCGGTTTTGTTTCTTGGAAAATATACAGCACACTCTGTACTAAACGGATTATAATACCAAAGTGACTGTTCTACTCCATAAACTTTATTACCAGAAAGTGCCCAATCAGCAATGTCATATTGAATTTGATCAGGTGACATATTCCATATATTTTGTGGGTTTGGCTCTCCATTTACTGTGGTTAATGCACATGTAAATTGATAAGGCTGTAAAAGTACTTTTCTAAGATTACCTTGATTAACTCTTTGGTACTCCCCATTTGGAACATGTACTCTGTTCATTATTACAGTTGCAACTGCTTTCATTCCAGTATCCCCTTCACCTTCAGCCTCACACTTTATCATTCTTGCAAAAAGTTCTCTATCTGATAGGGGCATGTTTTTCACCTCATAAAACTTTCATCTCTACCAATATATACAGAAAAAGATAAAAGTGTTACTAAATAATTTTATAATTTTTAATAATAAATTTTCCTTTAGAAATAACAGAGTGTATATTAAAATCTTTATCAAGAAGTAGTATGTCAGCAGAGAAGCCTTCTTTAATTTGTCCTTTATTATGAAGCTTTAAAAGAGAGGCAGGATTTATAGTAAGTGGAGAAATAGCAGTTTCAATATCTACATTAGACTTTATAAGGTCTAATACAACCTCCATATTTGTGCTAGGAGATGAAATAGAAATTTCTATTAAATGTCCATTTGAATCAAATATAGGCATACTTCCTCCAGCATCAGAGCTCATAGTAATGTTTTTAAGACTGCACCCATTTTCTAAAAGAGTTTTAAATGCAATACTAGGGTCTACTACATCATCATTATTTGGTTTTATTCCCGTTGTAATATCAACATATCCCCCTGATTTGCAATACTTAACACATTCATTAAACAAAGGCGTGTTTCTATTAATATGAGTTGGAAGAATATTTTCATATGGTATATCAGATCTTTCTATAATTTCTTCTATAGGATCAAGCATAGATTTACCATCTCCTAAATGAAAATGTGTAATTCCACATTTTCCACTAATAAGTCCAGCTACTCTAGATTCTGCTACCATTTTTGTAAGCTCATTAAAAGACGCATAGCTACCTCTATGATCAGAAATAGCAACTTCCCCAACTCCTATTACTTTATCTATAAACACAACGTCTCGTCTTATACTCCCTGTTAAAGTAGGTGTTGGAACTTCATATGACCCTGTCCATAAATAAGTTGATAGGCCTTGTTCTTCTAATGATTTAGATTTTGCATATAAATTTTCAATATTTCTAGTTGTTCCATCTGTTCCAAGTAGACCAACACATGTTGTAACACCATTTTTGAAAAAGTCGTTTACATGCATTTCAGGAGTTCTTGATGAAAATCCACCTTCACCTCCTGCTCCTGCTATATGAACATGGAGATCTATTAACCCAGGTATTGCAATAAGACCAGTACAGTCTATATCCTCATGTAGTGGAAAATTACTTTTAGGAAGTGTTATATTTTTTTCTATAAAATTTATTTTTTCATTAACAATAAAAACATCATTTTCTCCAATAAATTTAGGTGAATAAACATTAAGATTTTTTAAAAGATACATAAAAATTCTCCTTACAAAGTTAGTAAAATTTTATTAATGAATTTAGTATCTCCATTGTTTATAATAAATATTAAGTAGAAAAAACAATATTACCATACAAAAAAATAGTTTTTTGAATTATAATGATAAAAGTGATTATATAAGAGTAGAGTAGGGAGCGAGAAAATGAATGTAGTATATTTTGATAACAGTTCAACAACTAAACCTTATAAAGAAGTAATTGAAGAAGTTGTAGATTGTATGGAAAACATTTATGGTAATCCATCTTCAGCTCACAAAATAGGAATAGATGCTGAGAAAAAAATAAAGTTATCTCGTGAGAAGATAGCTAAATTAATAGGGGCTACTTCACAGGAGATTATATTTACATCTGGGGGAAGTGAATCTAACAATTTAGCTATAAAAGGATTAGTTAAAAAAGGAGATCATGTAATAACTTCTAGTATAGAACATAAAAGTATGTTAAAAACCGTAAAGGAAATGGAAAATGAGGGAATAGAAGTTACAGTACTTCCTATTTTAAAAACAGGAATAGTAGATTTAAATATTTTAAAAGAATCTATTAAGGATAATACAAAACTTGTATCTATTATGCATGTAAATAATGAAATAGGTGTTATTCAACCTATAAAAGAAATATGTAATATAGTAAAAGAAAAAAGTAAAAAGGCAAAAGTACATGTAGATGCGGTTCAATCACTTGGAAAAATTAATTTAAATGTAAAGGATATGGGAGTAGATCTTTTATCTATGAGTGCTCATAAAATACATGGACCTAAAGGAGTAGGAGCGCTTTATGTTAAAAAAGGATTAGTTTTAAGATCTTTAATATCAGGTGGCGGACAAGAAATGGATATAAGAAGTGGAACTGAAAATGTTCCAGGCATATCAGGATTTGGAGTTGCGGCAGAAATTGCTTTAAATAAATTTAATGAGACAAGTGAAAAAATAAAACAAATAAAAGAAAGATTTATAAAAAGTATAGAAGATATTAGTGATATAGTAATTAATAGTCCACAGGATGAAAATCATGTTAATAATATTTTAAATGTATCTTTTGGAGGGGTTAGAGGAGAAGTTCTCCTACATGCTCTTGAGGATTATAAAATATATGTATCAACAGGATCTGCTTGTTCAGCTAAAAAGGCTTCTGAGAAAAACTATATTATACCAAGTCTTGGTTTAAGTGATTATTATATAAATGGTACAATAAGATTTAGTTTTTCTTCTAATAATACTGTTGAAGAAGTAGATTATGTAGTAAAATCTATTAAGAGTATATTGCCAATTTTAAGGAGGATAAAGTAATGAATAAAGTACTACTTGTTAAGTTTGCAAGTGAAATAACTTTAAAAGGATTAAATAGAAAAAAGTTTGAAGATTTACTTATAAAAAATATAAGAAAGAAAATAGGAAATGAAGTAAATATAAGAAAAGATTCAGGAAGAATATTTATAGAGGGATATAAAGATGAAGATATAGAATCTATAAGAAAAACCTTTGGAGTTTTATCTGTTTCTGTTGCAGATGTAGTTGAAAAAGAAATAGATCTTATTGGAGAGGTAGCTGTAAACCAAATAAAATCTATAGATGGTGTAAAAACATTTAAAGTAGAAAGTAAAAGAGGAGATAAAAACTTTTCTTTAAATTCTATGGAGATATCAAGAAAAATTGGAGGCATAATACTTCAAAACACAGAAAATATATCAGTAGATGTTCACAAACCAGAGGTTGTAGTACATGTTGAAGTAAGGGATAAGGCATATGTATTTTCTAAGGAAGTAAAAGGAACTGGAGGAATGCCATACTCATCAGCAGGAAAAGGTGCACTTTTATTATCAGGTGGAATAGATAGTCCTGTAGCTGGATATATGATGGGTAAAAGAGGTCTTGAAATAATATCAGTTTATTTCCATAGCCATCCTTATACAAGTGAAAGAGCTAAGGAAAAGGTAGTAGATCTTGCAAAAATACTTTCAGAATATACATCTGGAATGAAATTATATGTAGTTCCATTTACTAAAATACAAATGGATATTATAGAAAAATGTAGACATGATGAGCTAACAATTATAATGAGAAGATATATGATGATGATAGCAGAAATGATAGCTAAAAAAGAAGGAGCTATGGCTTTAGTTACTGGAGAAAGTTTAGGACAGGTTGCATCTCAAACACTAGAGAGTATGTATGTTACAAATAATGCAGTTGAAATGCCAGTATTTAGACCTTTAGTTGGAATGGATAAAACTGATATAGTAGATATTAGTCGTGAAATAGGAACATATGAAACATCTATACTTCCATATGAAGATTGTTGTACTATTTTTGTTCCAAAGCATCCAAAAACTAAACCAAGACTTGATGATATTAAAGAGTCTGAGAAAAATATAGATGGTATTGAGGAAATGCTAATAGAAGCAATGGAAAATTCAGAAATAATAAATCTTTAATATTTAGGCATGAAAACTTTTGTTTTCATGCTATTTTTAAAAGGAGTAAATAAAGTGAGTAAAATAATAAATAGTAATTGTAAAAAGTGTCTAGATTATGAAGAGAAAAGATGCGAAGGAGATCTTAGAGATTGTATGTGTAGATTTTGCCCTAGAAATTTAGGGGTATGTATTAAAATGAAATGGTGTCGTGAAACAGAGTCGGCAATGGACAACCTATGGC
>JAEWEN010000123.1 GCA_023389275.1 Bacillota bacterium | reverse complement strand
AGAGTTATTCCAAAAACATAAAGTATCCAGCTAAACTTACTTACTATTTTTACTCCAAGCACTATAAATATAAGTCTTAAAACAACAGCACCAAATATACCATACTTTAAAACTCTTTTTTGATACTTAGTTGGTATATTAAAGCTATTAAATATAACAAGAAACAAAAATAGATTATCAAGGCTTAATGTTTCTTCAATTATGTATCCACCTAAATATTCAAGTGCCTTGTTGTATCCCATAAAAAAATATATCCCTATATTAAAAATTAATGATAGGGATATCCAAAATAAAACTTTTTTAATTTCATTTTTAATTTGCAAAGCCCACTCCTATGAAAATATATACATTTATATAATATTCATAATATGAGCTATATATTATATGTTATTTATTTAAAGTAATAATTACCTTAAATAAATCACCATCTACTACAACTTTAAGTTCTCCTCCTTGAAGATCCACAAAGCTTTTTGCAATAGAAAGTCCAAGTCCTGAGCCTTCAGTATTTCTTGATTTATCTCCCCTTGCAAATCTTTCTATTATCTCCTCGCCTTTAAAGTCAATTTCATTTTTAGCTATGTTTTTTAATGTTATTAAAACATTTTCACTGTTTTCCTCAACATTTATATAAACCCTTGAACCTTCAAGTGCATATTTTGTTATATTTCCTAAAAGATTTTCAAACACTCTATACATTCTTTGACTATCAAGTGGAAGAATTACTTTATCCTCTGGGAAACTACTTCTTATTTGAAGTGAACAGCTATTTATTTTATCTTCAAGCTCTATTAAAGTTTGCTTAATTAAAGATACTACATCAACATCTTCTATATTAAGTGTTATATTACCACTTTGAGCTTTACTTACCTCAAATAAATCTTCTATTAAATATTGAAGTCTTTGAGATTTGTTTTCTAAAATTCCTATATAAAGCTTTCTTTTTCCTTCATCTAGGTTTTCATCTTTTAAAAGATCTATATAGGTAATTATTGATGTTAAAGGAGTTTTTAAATCATGTGAAACATTTGATATAAGCTCTGTTTTCATTTTTTGACTTTTAACCTCTTCATCAACTGCTTTTTTGAATCCTTTTTGTATGTTTAAAAGTTCATCTTTAAAAGGTTCAAATACTCCAAGGTTTTCATTAATCTCAGTATTTAACTTACCATTTCTCATATTCTTTGTCATATTTAAAAGTAGGTTATAACTTTTACTTACCTTATCTAGTTTTTTTCTTAAAAGAATAAATAGTATACTACTATATGCAATAACACCTATTACTCCAAAAAACCATATACTACAAAGTAGCATCATAAAAATAGCATTTAATAGTATTATTAAAAATAGTTTTTTATTATACTTATTTGTTAAATCTATTGCTGTAATATAGTTATATGATTTTTTAATAAAACTTTTGATTTCCCCTGAAAACTTATATATAAGAGACTTTTCTTTAATATAGTTTTTAATTCCAATGTTTAAAATATGCTTTATAAAGGTTATGAAAATAACTACAAAATAGAAAACTATAAACCAATATATAGCATTAATTAAACCTAATATTAACCCCCAATATTCATTTGAATCTTCTATTAAAGAGCTTTCTACATTTCCAAATGTAAAAGGTATTATTTCATATCCTATACCAATTCCCATACTAAATATAACAAAAAAGATAAAACCATATACTTCAATTGGAATTTTACTAAGTGTTTTAAATCCTATTAAATCCTTAGATTTTTTATAAGGAACAGCAAGTGATACTATAAATATTATTCCTAAAGCTAAAAGTACAAATATATTTGCTGCACTTCTATATGCTAAATTTTCTTGTCTTATAAGCGCATTATATATATCATCATAATACTTAATAGATTTAGGTATTCCATAAACTATAGTAGTATTTTTTATACTTTCTAATCTACCATCTATTTCTGGAGTATGATTTGTTAAATAAGTAGAATCTGCACCATATGAATTTCTTACTGTAAGTCTTCCTTTATCATCATAGTCATACACAGCATAAAATCTATAATAATCTTTTAAAGTACTTATAGTACTTGGAGCTACAGTTTCATTAATAAGTGATTTTAGCTCTAACTTTGCATTAGTAATTGCAGTTTTACTAGTTTTGTCTATAGCATAATAATTAAGATTTCTATAATTATTAACTAAGTTATCAGCATATTGTTTTATTGTTTCATCTATATCCTTAGCTTGGTTTTTTATCTCTAATTCATATAATTGCCTACTTTCCTCATTTGCTTTTTTTATCTCCTCTTCTGTCATACCATTACCCTCGGTTATATCCCCCTCATAAGGCTCAGCTTTATAAAGATAACTTGAAGGTTCTACTGTTTTCTTTTCACGAGTATTTATAAGTTCACTATATATAGCATAGCTACTTTTTGAAAGCATATTTTGAATTTCATATCCTTCAAACACATTATTTTTCTTTGACATTTCATGTATTGTAGGATATGAAGCTACAAGTCCTAAAGATACTGCTAGCATTATAAATCCTAAAACAATATTTATAATAAATTTTGATTTTTTACTGCTTTTCAATTTTGTATCCAATTCCCCACACCACCTTTAAATATTTTGGATTTTTAGGGTTTATTTCTATTTTTTCTCTAATATTTCTTACATGAACCATAATAGTATCAGTATTTACTGCCCTATCTTCCCAAACTCTTTCATATATTTCTTCAGCTGAAAATACCCTACCTGGATTTTGCATTAAAAGAGATAATATTTTAAATTCTATAGGAGTTGTTTTTACATATTCACCATCTACTGTTAATTCCTTTGTATCTAGATTTAAATCAAGTCCTCCTATAGTAAAAGTATTTTGCCTTTGAATATTTGCCATACTTAAGTATTTACTATAACGTCTTAGCTGTGAATTTACCCTAGCTAAAAGTTCAAGTGGCCTAAATGGCTTTGTTACATAATCATCTGCTCCTATATTAAGTCCCATTATTTTATCAACTTCCTCTGACTTTGCAGATAGCATAATAACAGGAAATTCATAATTTTCACGAAGCTTCATTACAAAAGTTATTCCATCCATTACAGGCATCATAACATCTACTATTGCTAAATGAATATTTTCACTATCTACAATCTTTAGTGCCTCTAGTCCATTTTCTGCTTTAAAAGAATTGTATCCTTGGTTGTTTAAGTAAGCCTGAATAGCATTTGCTATATCATTTTCATCTTCAACAATTAAAATATTATACTTATTCAATAATTCCACCTACATTCTTTTTTTATAATTATTGAACATATTATAATATATAATTTATTTTTCTCCTAATTTAATGCTCACCTCCTATAAACTTTGTTAAACCTATAATATATAAAATTTATAAAGTATTTATATATAATTTTCTTAAGAATTTCTAAAGAAAAAAGCCTTTGCAATTAAGCAAAGACTACTTTTTAAAAGATGAAAAAATAGATTTTGAGTAAATAGAAATAATACAAGAAATTAAAGCTGCTGCTAAAATTATTACCCAAGGATAATAAATAAATTTATCAAACAAAAATCCATAAAGCGCCTGACCAACTGGCTGAGCACACATAGCTAATGCTAATAAACAAGAGATTACTTTACCTACAATATGTGAAGGAGTTTGAATTTGAACAAAAGACATTATTTGTATACTAAAAGTAGTAGCTAATGCCATCATAAAAAAGCTACAAACTGTAATAATTATATATGAAATGAAACTTGATAAATTAATCATTAGTGCAAAAGACATAGGAATTACTATAATAGAACATAAAAGTAGTATAATATAAGATTTTTTAATACTAAGTTTATCTCCTAAAACCCCTGCTAAAATTCCTCCAAATAGTCCACCTGCTGCTAGTGCTCCTTGAGAATATCCAAATAGTCTATCACTAATTTCTAATATTTCAATTATAATAACCGGAAGACCTATAATAAGCATTGAGCTTAAAAAAAGATTAAAACATGATAATAAAATCATAACTTTAAAC
>JAEWEN010000115.1 GCA_023389275.1 Bacillota bacterium | reverse complement strand
TACGGATGCCAAATGAATGAAGAGGATTCAGAAAAATTAGCAGGTATGCTTGAGGGAATGGGATACACAAAAACTGATGTACGTGATCAAGCAGATGTTATAATATTTAATACTTGTTGTGTTAGAGAAAATGCAGAACTTAAAGTTTATGGAAACCTTGGTCAATTAAAAGCCCTAAAAAAACAAAGACCAGATCTTATTATAGCTGTTTCAGGATGCATGATGCAGCAAAAAGGAATACCAGAGGAAATAAAGAAAAAACATCCTTTTGTTGATATTATATTTGGAACACATAATCTTCATAGATTCCCACAACTTTTAGCACATGCACTTCAAGGTGATGATATAGTTGAGATATGGGATGAAGCAGGAGAAATTGCAGAGGATATTCCAATAAAAAGAGAAAGCTCACTTAAGGCATTTGTTACTATTATGCACGGATGTAATAACTTCTGTACATATTGTATAGTTCCTTATACAAGAGGTAGAGAAAGAAGTAGAACTCCTGAGGCAATAATAGGTGAGATAAAGCAGCTTGTAAGTGAAGGATATAAGGAGATAACTCTTTTAGGACAAAACGTTAACTCTTATGGAAAAGGTCTTGAAAATATGACATTTGCTAAGCTTTTAAGATTAGTAAATGAAGTTGAAGGACTTGAGAGAATAAGATTTATGACATCACATCCAAAGGATTTAACAGATGATGTTATTTTAGCCATGAAAGAATGCGACAAGGTATGTGAGCAGGTTCACTTACCAGTTCAATCAGGAAGTACTGGACTTTTAAAGAAAATGAATCGTAAATATAGTAAAGAATCTTACTTAGAGCTTGTTGAAAAGATTAAGTCAGAAATTGAAGGAGTAGCCTTAACTACAGATATTATAGTAGGATTCCCAGGGGAAACAGAAGAAGACTTTTTAGATACTTTAGATTTAGTTAACAAGGTAGGATATGACTCAGCATTTACATTTATATATTCAATAAGAGAAGGTACTCCTGCAGCTAGATATGAAAATCAAATAGATGAAGATGTAAAACATGAAAGATTTAATAGATTAGTAAACGCAGTAAATGAAAACTCTGCTAGAATAAACAACAGCTACAAAGATAAAACTGTTGAAGTTTTAGTTGAAGGATTTAGCAAAAATGATTCTACAAAACTTATGGGTAGAACAAGAGGTGGAAAGCTTGTAAACTTTGAAGGAGCAGATGAATCAGTTATAGGACATCTTGTAATGGTTAAAATAACAAAACCTCAAACTTGGAGCCTTTCAGGAGAATTTGTAGAGGTAGTTAGATAAATTAAGTGCCTTTTTAAAAGGCACTTTTAAATTTTAAATTTAAGGAGGATTATATATGGCATTAACCCCTATGATGCAGCAATATTTTGATATAAAAGAGAAATATAACGATTGTATCTTATTTTTTAGATTAGGCGACTTTTATGAAATGTTTTTTGAAGATGCTCAAATTGTATCAAAGGAGTTAGAACTTGTTTTAACAGGTAGAGATTGTGGCATGGAAAAGAAGGCTCCTATGTGCGGGGTACCTTTTCATTCATCAGAAGGGTATGTTGCAAGGTTAGTTGAAAAGGGATATAAAGTTGCTATATGTGAGCAGGTAGAAGATCCAGCTAAGGCTAAAGGTATTGTTAAAAGAGATGTTATAAAAATAATAACTCCTGGAACACTTATAGATAGTAACCTTTTAGAGGATAGAAAAAATAACTTTATCTCATCTATTTACCTTTTAGAAGATAGGTTTTCTATGGCATTTTGTGATATATCTACAGGAGAATTTTTAACAACTATAAGTTTTAATAATTATTTTAAAGCTATTGATGAAATATCAAAGTTTTCTCCATCTGAAATGATTTTAATAGAAACAAAATTTTCTTCAAAGGTTAACTTAGAAAAGGTTATTAAAGACAGATTTAATATTTTAATTAATAAAATAGATGAGTCAGAATTTAAAGAAGATGCTCTTAGTGGTTTTAATACTGATGATTTATCTGTTGAGGAGAAAATATCATCTGGAGTGCTATTTTCATATTTAAAGGAAACTCAAAAAGGAAGTCTTGGCCATATTTTAAATATTGAAAAATATAATTTAGAAAATTATATGATGTTAGATTCTAGTACTAGAAAAAACTTAGAGCTTACAGAAACTATAAGAGGAAAAAGTAAAAAAGGATCTTTAATATGGGTTTTAGATAAAACAAAAACACCTATGGGAGGAAGACTTCTTAGAAAATGGGTTGAGGAGCCTTTACTTAATGTTTCAGAAATCAACTCGCGTCTTGAGGTAGTTGAAGAGTTTATAGACAATTTAAATGCAGCAGGAGATTTTAAAGAGTTTTTATCAGGTGTTTATGATATAGAAAGAATAACAAGTAAAATTTCATCAGGCTCTGTTATGCCAAAGGATATGGTATCTTTAAAAAATTCACTTTCACTTTTACCTTGTATAAAGGAAACTTTATCTAAGTGTAAATCCTCTTCACTTATTAAAATGTATGAAGAGTTTGATACATTAGATGATGTGCATAGCTTAATAAATAACTCTATATTAGATTCTCCATCTATTCAGATTAAAGAAGGAAATATAATTAAAGATGGATTTTCACCTGAAGTAGATGAATTAAGAGAAGCTATGAGAAAAGGTAAACAGTGGATTTTAGATATTGAAAATAAGGAAAAGGAAGAAACAGGTATAAAATCTTTAAAGGTTAGTTATAATAAAGTTTTTGGATATTATATAGAGGTTACAAAGTCTAATCTTTCAAATGTTCCAGAAAACAGGTATATAAGAAAGCAAACTTTAGCTAACTGTGAAAGGTATATAACAGAAGAACTTAAAATTATAGAGGAAAAAGTTTTAGGCGCAGAGGAGAAAATAAAAACTTTAGAGTATGATATATATAATGAAATTAGAGAAAAAGTTGCACTTGAAATAGAGAGAATATTAAAGGTTGCTAAAATAATTGCAACTATAGACGTTCTTTTATCATTTTCAGAGGTTTCTTTTGAAAATGGCTATGTAAAGCCAAATGTAAATAATGATGATGTTATAGATATAAAAGATGCAAGACATCCTGTAGTTGAAAAGGTAATAGATGGTATATTTGTTCCAAATTCAACTTACCTTAATAATTCTACAGATAAAATTTCTATTATTACAGGACCTAACATGGCTGGTAAGTCAACTTATATGAGACAAGTTGCACTTATTACTCTTATGGCTCAAATAGGATGTTTTATTCCAGCATATAGTGGAACAATAGGTATAGTAGATAGAATATTTACTAGGATCGGTGCATCAGATGACCTGTCACTTGGTCAAAGTACATTTATGGTAGAAATGTCTGAGGTGTCAAATATACTTTTAAATGCTACTGAAAATAGTTTAATTATTTTAGATGAGGTTGGACGTGGTACAAGTACCTATGATGGTTTAAGTATAGCTTGGGCTGTTGTTGATTATATAGGAAATAAAATTGGAAGCAAAACATTATTTGCTACACATTATCATGAACTTACAGAACTTGAAAGTAAAATTACAGGTGTTAAAAACTACTGTATATCTGTAAAAGAACATGGAGAAGATATTATCTTTTTAAGAAAAATAGTACCAGGTGGAGCAGATAAAAGTTATGGTATACAAGTTGCAAAACTTGCAGGTATCCCTGATATAGTAATAAACGTAGCAAATGGTATATTAAAAAGACTTGAGGAAAATGATATAAATAAAGAAGTTAAATGTGATGTAAAGCCAAAACAAAGTAAGGATCAAATTACTTTGTTTGATTTAAACGAAGGTGAAAAAAATACAGACTGCGTAAAGGAAGTAGATTATAAAGAGGTTAGATCAAGTAGTGAAAAAGCTGTTTTAAATGAAATTAAAAATCTAGATATTATAAATATGACACCACTAGATGCTATGAACTGTATTTATAAGTTAAAAGAAAAACTTAAAAAATAGTTGGTGATTTTAATGAAAATAATAAATTTATTAGATGAAAAAACAATAAACAAAATAGCAGCTGGAGAAGTTGTTGAAAGGCCTTTATCTATAGTAAAAGAGCTTGTAGAAAACTCTATAGACTCTGGAGCAACAGAGATTACTATAGAGGTTAAAAAAGATCCTTTAAGATATATTAGAATATCTGATAATGGAAGTGGTATTTTAAAGGAAGATGTTTTAAACGCTTTTATGAGACATGCAACAAGTAAAATTAAAACTATAGATGATATAGAAACTATTATGAGTTTAGGGTTTCGTGGAGAAGCATTGTCTAGTATATCTGCTATAAGTAAAGTTGAAATGTTAACTAAGGTACAAAGTGAGGACATAGGGCAAAAGGTTTTAGTTGAAGGTGGCAAAGTAGTATATAAAGAAGATGCAGGATGTCCTAATGGAACAATTATAACTGTAAGAGATATATTTTTTAATACTCCTGCAAGACTAAAGTTTTTAAAATCCTCTTCAAGAGAATTATCTGTTATATCAGATATTGTAGAGAAAATAGCTCTTTCTAATACTAATATATCATTTAGATATAAAATAGATGACAAATTAGTGTTTTTAACTCCTGGAAAAGGTAATTTAAAAGATGTTATAAGAACTATATATGGTAAATCTATATATAGTAACATAATTGAAATTAACGAGGAAGATGAAGACCTTAAAATATCGGGATATATAGGTAATACTAACATTACTAAAGGAAATAGAAGTAATGAAATTATATTTATAAATGGACGTGTAGTAAAAAGTCCTATAGTGTCCTCAGCAGTTGAAAAAGCTTATAAGTCTATGCTACCTATAAATAAGTTTCCATTTTTTATATTAAGTATTTATATAAACCCTAAGTTTATAGATGTAAATGTTCATCCTTCTAAGGCAGAAATAAAGTTTCAAGATGATGGGCTAATATTTAAAAAGGTATATAAGTGTATCAAACAGTGTATTTTAAATGATTTTGATATAAAAGATGCATTTGAAGAAGAAAAATATAAGGAAAATGTTAATTATATACAGGAATCTATTAGCTATGAAGAAGTTAAAACAAATGATACTGTGGTTAACGAAAAAGTTGAAACTTTAAAAGAGAATATAGAAAAAGAAACAAAAGAATATACGAACAAAAGTTCAGAAGAGGAAAAAACCCCACTTTTTCAAACGAAAACAGTGGATTTAGAGCCTCAAAAAGTGGAAGTGGCTAAAAAAGAAGAAAAAACATTTGTTCGAGAAGAGATTTGTAGTCAGCCTTATATTGAAAATAAAGTTAGAAATGAAGAAGATAAAATACCTGATTTAAGAATACTTGGTCAAATAAATTCTACTTATATTATAGCTGAGGGTAATAAGGAAATATTTATAATAGACCAACATGCAGCTCATGAGAGAATTTATTATGAAAAGTACATGAAAGAGTTTAAAGATTTTTCAATAAGGTCCCAGCCTCTTATAGTACCTATAGTAAAAGAGTTTAGCTTAAGTGAAAAGCAGCTTATTTTAGATAATATAGAGTCTTTTAAAAAAATAGGATTTAAAATAGAGGATTTTGGTGGAGTAGATATTTCTATAAGAGAAGTTCCTCTTTTATATGGGAATCCTGATACAAATGAACTTTTTAATGAAATATTAGAAGATGTTTTAGATACTAAAGAAAAGAAAATAACATCATGTATAGATAAAATAATTTATTCAATGGCTTGTAGATCAGCTGTAAAAGCTGGAGATAATTTATATAATGAGGAAATTGAAAAGCTTATAGAGTCTTTAAAAAAATGTGAAAGTCCATTTACCTGTCCTCATGGTAGACCTACAATAATTAAAATGAGTTGTACAGAACTTGAGAAAAAATTCAAAAGAATTCAGTAAGGTGATTTTATGAAAAAGAATTTGGTTATAATAGCTGGTCCAACAGCTTCAGGTAAAACAGCTATTTCATTAGAAATTGCTAAAAGATTAAATGGTGAAATTATATCAGCAGATTCTATGCAAATTTATAAATACATGGATATAGGAACTGCTAAAATAACAGAGGATGAAAAACAAGGAATACCCCACTATATGATAGATGTGGTTGACCCTAGTGAAGAGTTTAGTGTAGCGCTTTTTAGAGAAAAAGCTGGAAAGTATATAGATGATATTACAAGTAGAGGAAAGCTTCCTATAGTAGTTGGGGGAACAGGGTTATATATAAACTCTTTAACATATGCTCTTGATTTTTCAGATGGCTCCGAGGATAAAGAATATAGAGATTATCTTGAAAGTGTAGCTACTGAGAAAGGTAAAGAATATGTTCATGAAATGCTAAAAGAAGTTGACAAAGAGTCTTATGAAAGACTTTTTCCAAATGATTTAAAAAGAGTTATTAGAGCTCTTGAAGTTTATAAGCTAACTGGTAAAACTATATCTCAAGTTCAAAAAGAGTCTAGAGAAAAAGATATTGAATATAATCTTGCTTATATAGCTCTTAATATGAACCGTGAAACATTATATCAAAGAATTAATAAAAGAGTTGACATAATGTTTGAAAATGGTTTAGTAGATGAGGTAAAGTCTCTTTTAAGTAAAGGGTATACAAAGGATATGACTTCAATGCAGGCTATAGGATATAAAGAGGTTTTAGATTATTTTGATGGTAAGGTAACTTTAGATGAGATAAAAGACATTATTAAGCAAAGTAGTAGAAGATACGCAAAAAGACAATTAACGTGGTTTAGAAAAGATAAAAGGGTAAAATGGTTTGAAATAGATAAATTTGAAGATTCTAAAGAGGCTTTAGAAAATATTGTAGAGTATATTGAAGGAGAATTTGCATCTTTATAGAATAAGCTATGTTAGATAGTAAATTATTATTTTTTTATTCTGGAGGATGATACACATGAACAAAACTTCAAACAATCTACAGGATGTTTTTCTAAATCAATCAAGAAAAAATAGAATACAGGTTACAATACATCTTGTAAATGGATTTCAATTAAAAGGATTTGTTAAAGGATTTGATAACTTTACTGTTATATTAGAAGTAGATGAAAGACAAACAATGATCTATAAACATGCTATATCTACGGTTACACCAGCTAAACCTGTTTTATATAACAATCAATAGTTTAAAGAAAATAAGTTTTAACTAATAACCCTTCTACTTATAGAAGGGTTATTAGTTTTATGTTAAAATAATTTAGTGTCATAAATTCTACCAAAAGGTAGAAACGTACTAGGAGGATAAGAATGCTTAAAATAAATGAGGAATTTTTAAAAAATCAATTTAATATAAGTGATGAGGTACTTTCAATATCAGAAAAAGCTTTAAAAGATATAGAAGGTGAGTTTAAGAATATAGATGAAATACGTGAATATAATCAAAATAAAGTATTAAAAGCAATGCAAGATGAAAGACTTAGTGACATACATTTTACAAATTCAACAGGTTACGGTTATGGAGATATAGGTCGTGATATGTTAGAGGCTATATATGCAAGGGTATTTAATGCAGAGGATGCTTTAGTAAGACCAAATGTAATATCAGGTACACATGCAATAACACTTTCATTAACTGGTAACTTAAGACCAGGAGATACTTTAATGTACATAACAGGAGCTCCTTATGATACTCTTCTTCAAGTAATAGGAGTTGAAGGAGAAAATCAAGGATCTTTAAAGGATTTTAATATAAACTATAAAGAGATTCCTCTTGTAAATAACAAAATAGATATTGATTCTGTAGTTAAGGCTTTAAAAGAAGATAGTACTATAAAAATGGTAGCTATGCAAAGATCTACAGGATATGATTACAGACCTTCTTTTACAATAGATGAAATAAAAGAAGCTACAGAAGTTGTTAAGAAAATAAGAGAAGATGTTATTGTGTTTGTAGATAACTGCTATGGAGAATTTGTAGATTTATATGAGCCAACAGATGTTGGAGTTGATTTGATAGCAGGATCTTTAATAAAAAATATAGGAGGAGGTATAGCTCCAACAGGAGGATATGTAGTAGGTAAGGAAGAATATGTTAAACAAGCTTCCTTTAGATTAACATCACCTGGAATAGGAAAAGAAGCTGGTGCTACTTTAGGGGCTATAAGACATATGATACAAGGACTTTTCCATGCGCCACATGTAACTGCTGAAGCTCTAAAAACAGCTATATTCTGTGGAAGAGTAATGGAGATTAGTGGATATGAAGTATGCCCTAAAACTTTTACTAAAAGAAGTGATATAATACTTGCTATTAAATTTGGAAATGAAAAGGACCTTGTTAACTTCTGTAAAGGTATACAAAAAGGATCACCAGTAGATTCATTTGTTGAATGCGAGCCTTGGGATATGCCAGGATATACAAGTAAAGTAATAATGGCAGCAGGAGCTTTTAATCAAGGTTCTTCAATTGAATTAAGTGCAGATGGTCCTATAAGAGAGCCATATATAGCTTATATTCAAG
>JAEWEN010000072.1 GCA_023389275.1 Bacillota bacterium | reverse complement strand
AAACTCTCAAATTAAAATCCTTGTTTCTCAGATGAAACTTTTTACTAAAAGTTACAAAAATTATTGTACGCTCGCTTATGATTACTGTTTAGTTTTCAATGACCAAGTTTGCTTAGTTAGTTTATCATGAAGTTGACTTTATGTCAACACTCTTTTTAAACTTTTTTATTTTGTAAGGCTTAAGTTTTTCTTTTGCCTCACCGCCGCTCCCTAGCGACAAGATATATCTTACCACGGTAAATAATATATTATTCATTATGTATGACTATTTATCGAAATTATAATATAGATATTTATAGTTTTCATCTATATCCTCTTTTTTTCTATAGTTGATATACTAGGAAAAGTTGTTGATATATAAGCTTATTTTTATCCCTTTTATTCTATTTAAGCCCTAAAGTTTATATATTCTACTATATATTATTTATAAGGAGCCTTTACTTTTGGATACTATATATAATGTATTTGTTTATTTTGTTCTCATTATCTTCTTTTTAGGAATTTGTTTTATATGTAGAAATGATAAATAGTCTTTATATTAAAATTGAGTTGAATCAAACTTAAAGTTAAGTTTAATTAAAGAAATAAAAAAAACATCTTAGATTAAATCTAAGATGTTTTTTGGTGAGCCACCAGGGGATCGAACCCTGGACACCATGATTAAAAGTCATGTGCTCTACCGACTGAGCTAGTGGCTCGTAAATGGTGCGTCTTAAGAGATTCGAACTCCTGACACGCGCCTTAGAAGGGCGCTGCTCTATCCAACTGAGCTAAAGACGCATGACTCATTTGCGTTTGTGTTTTGTCCTTTCGACAAAATGTATTCTACGCTTATTAAAAGACTTTTTCTATTACATATATTATTATTTACAAAGATTATATTAATTATACTATGTTTTTTTATTATTTTCTCTTTTTTTCTATATTAGATACGCTAGGCAAAGTTGTTTCCTATTTTCCCTTAGTATCAATCGACTTATTTAAGTTGTCGTGTTAATATTGTTTATAGTATAGACTGATTTTAAAAAAATATTCTTAAACAAGGGAGGTTTCTAAGTTTTAATTATGATAACAAACTTCTTATTAAAAATTACTACTAAAGAAAATACTAACTATAAAGATAGAGAAGTTAGAGGTAAAATAGGACTTTTGTCAGGTATTGTAGGTATTGTTATTAATAGCTTACTTTTTCTTCTTAAATTAACTGTAGGAATTATAGTGTCTTCAGTAGCAGTTATTGCAGATGCTTTCAATAACCTTTCTGATGCAGCATCTTCTGTTATAACAATTGTAGGATTTAAAATGGCGAATAAGCCTGCTGATAAAAACCATCCTTATGGTCACGGAAGAATTGAATATATATCTGCTCTTATTATTTCCTTTCTTGTATTATTAGTTGGGTTTCAATTTGTAAAAACATCTATAGGAAGGATTTTAAAACCAGAGGCGGTTTCTTTTGATTGGCTTAGTTTTACTCTTTTAATGATTTCTATATTGTTTAAGCTTTGGCTTAGTATATTTAATAAAAAATTAAGTAAAAAAATTGATTCTTCTTCACTTAAAGCAACTTCAACTGATGCTTTAGGAGATGTATTTATAACATTAGTTGTAGCTTTATCACTTTTAGCATCTCTTTTTACAAGCTTTCCTGTAGATGGATATATAGGACTTGGTGTTTCTCTATTTATAATATATGCAGCTTATGGACTTATAAAAGAAACTGTAAATCCTCTTATAGGAGAAGCTCCTTGTGAAACTTTGGCTAAAAATATCCAAGATTCACTAACTTCATACAACTATATATCTGGTACACATGATTTAATAATACATAACTATGGTCCTGGAAGAATTATGGCATCTGTACATGCTGAAATACCATCTAATATAGATGTTATGACAATACATGAAGTTATAGATAAAGCTGAAAGAGAAATTAGCTTAAAATATGATTTACATCTTGTTATTCATATGGATCCTATTTGTGTTGATAATGAGGAAATTGTAAATGTTAGAAATGAAGTTAATAAAATAATAAAATATAATCCTTTTATTAAATCTATGCATGACTTTAGAATGGTAGGTAAAGGAGATACTAAAAATCTTATTTTCGATGTTGTAGTTGATACTATATTACTTGAAAAGGTTTCTTCAGAAGAAGATTTGAAAAAAGATATTGAAAGATGTATAAAAGATATTAATCCTAACTACAATTGTATAGTTACAATAGATCAAGATTATTAAACTAAATGGTCCTAGAAAAAT
The DNA here is from genome assembly GCA_023389275.1 of Bacillota bacterium. Taxonomy (GTDB): domain Bacteria; phylum Bacillota; class Clostridia; order Clostridiales; family Caloramatoraceae; genus Clostridium_AB. The sequence goes on along the minus strand of JAEWEN010000072.1, from coordinate 15,005 downwards.
CTAGGACCATTTTCTCTTATTACATATTTTATATTTTTTAAACCACACTATAATTATATTATAATACTTTTTAAAACCTAAAAAAAGCTAGATCTCTAGCTTAGTAACTTATTGTTCTTTGTCTTATCATATTAAACTTAATAATGTCTGTATTTATATACTCAAAAGCATAAACTAAAGGCTCATCATTTTCATCATAGTTTACACCTGATAACACAAGAAATGATTTTATTTCTCCGTCTTTAAATTCAATATATTTATTAAGCTCTGGATTTTCCGCATTGCTTTCTGCTTTAATTTCTATTTTATCCCATGTAACTCTTTTACCTGACTTGTCATATATGTATTCAAATATAGAGTTTATATACTTAGGTGAATCTACAAAATCCTTTTCATCAATTATTCTTTTATGGAAATAATCTATACAAAGGGCACAAGGTTTACCATCAGCAAAAAACAACTTTTTAGCTTCTATTACCTCTTCGCCTTCTTCTATATTTAATATTTCTGCTAATTTTTCATCAGCTTTTATAGTATCAAGTCCTTTTAGCTGTACGCTAGGCTCATATCCGCTATTTTTTATAATGTCTCTAAATTGCTGAACTGGGTTAAATTTAACCTTTATTTCCAAGCCTTCTGTGTTTACAAATGTTCCTTTTCCTTGCTTTCTGAAAATAATCCCTTCATTTGCAAGTTCATTAAGAGCAGTTCTTATAGTTACCCTGCTAACACCTATAATTTCTGCAAGCACTTCTTCTCTTGGTAGCTTATTATTAGCCTTTAGGTCTAAAGTATTTATATAATTTTTAATACATATTTTAGCCTCTTCTGTTAAAGCTTTTCTTCTTAGACGATGTTCTGGCATAATTTCACCACCCTTTCCATTGTACATATACTTACGTAAAATATTCTATCATTGAAAATATCATATACAAAATTTATTGTCAACTTATGACTAAATCATTTTTACATAATATTAATAATATGTAAAAAAAAATCCCCTAGATGAAATCTAAAGGACTTTACAGTGTGGTTTTTGTAGTTTGGTTATTATATATAAAATATATTGTGGGCATTATTAAATTTACATTATATAAGAGTAATTTTTATAGTAACGTATAATGATTATACGTATTACCTCTTACTTTTCTTAATTTTACCATTAAACATATTAGTTTGTAAATACTTTTATTTAAAAAAATTTTATATTTTTATAATTATTAAATTAAATTTTATGTTCTTTATATTCAGTTAATTAGCTTCAAACCTTGATTCTACCGTTAACCAAATAATCTTTCCAACTATATTATTAATATCTTTTTAAGATTTTATTAAGAAAATAGCTAGTCTATATTAAATAAACTAGCTATTTTTTCATTATTTATTTATTTTAGATGTTATATGTTTCGGTATAATATTTAATATTAAATTTAATGATATGGATGTTACACTTACCATAAACAATCCATTTGAACAAAGCATATTTAATGTTTCTGGTAGACTTTCAAATATTTGAGGTGCAAATGTTGCTCCAACTCCTACTGCTATACTTGTTCCTATTATAGTAAAGTTATTATCTTCAAAGAAATCTAAGCTTGAAAGCATTGAAAGTCCCGCTGAAGTTATAACTCCAAACAATGCAAGTGTTACTCCTCCAAGTATAGGCTTAGGAATTACAGTTATTATGGCTGCAACCTTAGGAAAAATTCCTAATAGTATAAGTATTATACCTGCTGTAACTATAACTGATCTGCTTTTTACTTTAGTAAGATTTATAACCCCTACGTTTTCATTAAACATAGTAGATGGTACTGAATTAAAAGCTCCTGAGAATATTTGAGAAACAGCTTGTGCTTTAAGCCCTCTAATCTTTGTTTTATTATCAGTTACGTTTCCAGTTACTTCATCTAATACAGAAAATACTCCTATACACTGAATCATATTAATAATACAGAAAATTGTCATTATTATAATTGATCCTAACTTAAATTCTGGCATACCGAATTCAAAAGGTGTAACTATTCTAAAAACATCTGCTTCTATTACAGGGGTAATATCAACCATTCCTAAAAACGCTGCTATTATAGTTCCTCCAATAATACCTATTATTAAAGATAGTGCTTTAAACATACCTTTCCCGTATCTTTCAATAAGAACAACAGTTAATAAAACTAAAAGTCCTAATAAAAGATTTTTAATATCACCGTAAGTAGCACTTCCTTCTCCTCCTGCAAGATCCTTTATTGCAGTTGGTGCTAAACTAATACCTATTAATGTAACAAAGGTACCTACTACTACTTTTGGGAAAAGTTTTAATATCTTATCCATAAAGAAAGAAATTATAAACATTAAAACACCTGCACCTATAATTGAACCAAACATAGTATTTATACCATACTCAGATCCAATTAAAATCATTGGTCCTAAAGGTGCAAATGATGACCCAAGCATTATTGGTAATCTAGATCCTATTGATTTTCCTAATCCTAGCACTTGAATAATAACTGCTATTCCACTTGTAAAAAGATTTGCAGATACTAAAAATGCTATTGCCTTAGCATCTAGGTTAATTGCATTACCTATTATAAGAGGAACTGCAATGGAACCGGGACACATTGCTAAAACATGCTGAAATCCTAAAACAATCTTTTTTCCTAAATCCACCTTTTCATCAAATACATTTTCTTTTTGCACTAAATCAGCCATAAAATCATCCCCTCAAAATTAGATCAAAACTAGTCCCAATATCCTTCATGAACTTTAGCAGCTTCAACCTCAACTTCTTCTATTGGTCCTATAACCTTAATATCTTTTTGTCCTTTTGCAAATACTTCTCTACATGGTAAATCAAATGTAGGATTTTGTTCATTACTTCCTGTAAGCTGTAAAAGTCTTTTTTCTGTCATTCCATAAACAACTCTTCCTATGTTAGCCCAGTATATAGCTCCTGAACACATAGCACATGGCTCTGCAGTTGTATAAAGTGTACAATTCCATAAATAATCCTTGCTATACTCATGTGATGCTCTTTCTGCTAAAGCTGTTTCTGCATGTCCTGTACATCTTTTCTCTGTAATTTCTACATTACCTTGCTCCATTAAAACTTCTCCCTCAGGTCCAACTAAAATTGCACCAAAAGGTGTGTTACCACATTCTCTAGCCTTTCTAGAAATTTCAATACATTTTCTTAAATAAAATTCATGACTTTGATATGACATAATAAACTCCTCCTTTAATCAGGTAAAGGTCATACCTATTACCTAATACCTATTACCATTATTTTAATATTAAAATTTTAATTTGTAAATATTTTTTTGAAGATTTATATTTTTTTAAAAAATAAAAAAGATAAATGTAAAATACATTTATCTTTTTCTTACAAAAATATTTATTTTAAAGCTTCTAATTTAGCATTAAGCATTTCTTCTTTAGCTTCTAGCTCTTTAATGCTTTTTTCTAGTCCTGTTTTTCTATTTTTATATTCATACTTATTAATTTTTCCTGATTCATATAATGAATCTAATTCATCTATTTTTCCCTCTAGGATTTCTTTTTTAAGTTTAACTTCCTCAAGTGATTTTTCTAATCCTTCAATATCTTTATTTTCTACTTTAACTTCTTCTTTTTTATCCTCATTACTAGATTCTAACTTTTCTTCTAATATACCTTCTTTAACCTCTAGCTCTTTAATAGATTTTTCTAGTCCTATTTTTTGATTGTAGTAACTGTTATAGTTTATTTTTCCTTCACTATATAATGTTTCTAAATTATCAAGTTTGTTTTGTAATAATTCTTTTTTAGCTTTAATTTGCTCTAATGAATTATCTACCCCATTATATTTATATTCATATGAGTAGTTTCCTTGATTTTTATAATCTCCTTTATCAAGTTTAGATGCTGCTACTCCACTTACTGGAGCAACTCCTAATGTAGCTACCAGTCCTAAAATCGCTAATTTATTCATTTAAAAAACCTCCTAAAATTTATCTATAGCTATATATTAATTCACTAACATTAAAGAAAGATTAAATTACTACTTTTTAATATTTATTACATTTTTTTGAAGTATAATAAAAATGAGGTGATAAATTTGAGAATTCTAATAGTAGAAGATGAGCCTAATTTATTAAATATTATTAAGAAAAAACTTACATCAGAAAACTACTCTGTAGATACATGTGATAACGGAGTTGATGCTTTAGATTTTATTGATTTAACACCATACGATCTTATAATTTTAGATATTATGCTACCAAAACTTAATGGACTTAGTGTTTTAGATAATATGAGAAAAAATAAAAATACTACTCCAGTTATTTTATTAACTGCAAAGGATAGTATACAGGATAAGGTTACAGGACTTGACCTTGGTGCAGATGATTATTTAATAAAACCTTTTTCATTTGATGAGCTTTTAGCTAGAATTAGAGCTTTAACTAGAAGAAACTTTGAAAATCCTTCTAACGAATTTAAAATAGCAGATTTAGTACTAAATATTAAAACCCATACAGTTTTAAGAAATGGAATTAATATTGAGCTTTCTAATAAAGAATTTGCTATATTAGAATACCTTATTCAAAATAAAGGTGTTGTAGTTTCAAGGGATCAAATAGAAAGTCATGTATGGAGTTATGACTTTAATTTTAACTCTAATGTAGTAGATGTTTATATACGCTATTTAAGAAGAAAAATTGATAAAGACTTTGATAAAAAACTTATACATACTGTTAGAGGTACAGGATATGTTTTAAAGGAGAATGTATGAAAAAACTATCTATAAAAGCTAAAATAGTAATTTGGTATACAGGACTTCTTTTTTCTCTAACATCTATTATTTTAATTTATGTTTTTATTTCAACAAACCATGTAGTAATTGAAACATCTAAAGAAAATATAAAAAAAATAGTTAACTCCTCTCTTAGCAAAATTAAATATGAAAATAAAAATATAGAAATAGATAAAAATATGCTTTATTACAATTCTGGAGTTAGTATTTTGATTTATAACAAAGATGATAACCTTTATAAAGGAGAATATCCTATGGGTTTTCTTCCAAAGCTTCCTTTAAATCATAATCATACACAAATTATAAGTAGTGAAACTGATAATTGGCTTGTATATGATTCAAAAAAGAAAAATGGTATAACAGTTAGAGGTATATCCCCTTTAAACCTAGCATCTGAAACTATTTATATTGCTATATCTAATATTTTATTAGCCCTACCTTTTTTCATAATTATAGCTGGTATTGGTGGAGTACTTATAACAAAAAAAGCCTTTAAACCTATTGATAAAATTATTGAAACTGCTAATAGTATAAATAATGGAAATGACCTTTCTAAAAGAATTAACTTAAAAAAAGCAAGTGGAGAGGTTGCAAAACTTGGACAAACATTTGATAGTATGTTTGATAGACTTGAAAACTCTTTCGAAAAAGAAAAACACTTTACATCAGATGCTTCACATGAACTTAGAACCCCTATTTCTGTTATAATTTCTCAATCTGAATATGCACTTGAGACAAAAAATGATGAGGAAATAAAATCATGTATTAAAGTTATTTTAGATCAAGGGAAATTAATGTCTTCCCTTATTTCTCAGCTTCTTATGTTTACAAGAGTTGATAATGGAATTGAAAAGGCTTCATTTGAAAAAATTAATATAAGCGAACTTGCAGAAATTATAATAGAGGAAATGATATATAGTAGTGAAAAAAGGAACATTAAACTTTTATATGATATTGAAGATAATATTTTTATAAGAGGTGACCAAACACTTATCACTCGTATGATTATAAATATAATATCTAATGGAATAAACTATTCAAAGGAAAATGGATATGTTAAAACCTGTATTTTTAAGAAAAAGAATAAAGTATATATTAATATATTAGATAACGGTATAGGTATAAGTGAAAATGACTTAAATAAAATTTGGAATAGATTTTATAGAGCCGAAAAGTCTAGAAATAAGTCCTCTTCACTAAATTTAGGACTTGGACTTCCTATGGTTAAGTGGATTGTAAGTATTCATAGTGGTGAGATTTATGTTTCAAGTAAATTAAATATTGGTAGTACATTTTCTATTGTTTTACCTTTATACAAAGAAAAACAGGACTAAATTTAGTCCTGTTTTTTATCCAAGTGCAACATCAAGCATCATCATTACTGCAAATCCTAGTAAACATCCAACTGTTGCAAGATGAGTACTTTCATGATTTCCTGACTGAGCCTCTGGAATAAGCTCCTCTACAACAACAAATATCATTGCTCCAGCTGCAAATGCTAGTGCATATGGAAGGATTCCTTGTACACTTGTAACAAGAAACGCTCCTATAACACCTGCTATAGGCTCAACAATTCCAGATGCCTGACCATAGAAGAAACTTTTTCTTCTTGATAAACCTTCACGTCTTAAAGGTATTGATACTGCTGCTCCTTCTGGGAAGTTTTGAATTCCTATTCCTATTGCAACTGCTAGTGCTGACAGTATTGTAGCATCATTCATTCCATTAGCTGCTGCTCCAAAGGCAACACCAACTGCAAGCCCCTCTGGAATATTGTGAAGTGTTATTGAAAAAACAAGTAATATACTTCTTTTAAGATTTGTTGAAACCCCTTCTTTGCTGTTAGATCCTATATGCATATGAGGAATAATCTTATCTGCAAGATATAAAAATCCTCCTCCTGCTAAAAATCCAATAGCCGCTATAAGCCAAGCAGGAATACTTCTTCCCTCTGCCATTTCTATAGCAGGAGCTAAAAGAGACCAAAAACTAGCTGCAATCATAACACCAGCTGCAAATCCTAGCATTGTGTTTAGCACCTTTTTATTTATGGTTTTAAAGAAAAAAACCATTGCCGCTCCAAGTGCTGTAAGTCCCCAGGTTCCAAGAGTAGCTAGAAAAGCTAGCATAACAGGATTTTGTAAACTAAAATCCATAAAATCTCCTCCTTATAGTTTTATTTATAATCTCATTATATTATCAACTAATAATAATTATTAATTAAATTATAATTACTAATAGCATATAATGTCAACATAAATAAACTAAGAAGATTTTTATTTATTATTTTTTTGCATCTGTAGGTCTTTTCCGCCTTTTCCTCCACCTTGTACTCCTAATGACTCAAGAGTTATGTGGTCTGCATTAATTAGGTTTGTTTTATCCTTTTGTCCTTCTTGAGTTGAAGGTATAGTGCCATTTAATTGACCTAATATACTTTTTCCACGTAAAGAGATAAACTCTTTTAAAGCTGGAATAGATTTTTCATATTCTTCATATGTGTAAAATGCTGTAGCATCATTTTTAACATAGTCTTTTATAAGATTATTTATTTCGTCTATTCTTTGCTCTGCTTTTCCACTGTTAATATACTCTGCTATTTTTTCTATATACACATGGTATTTATCTTTATACTCACTATTTTCAAGAAGCTTTCCTATAAGAGGTCTTTCAGAAAGGTCCACTCCTGTAGTTGGTGTATCTATTGGAAAATTAACTGCTGATGTTGAACTTCCTCCTTGAAATCCTCCAAAAGCAAGGTTAAAGTCCCATGGAAGTATAGATATTTGACTATCTTTTTCGTAAAGGTAGTAGTTATGTTTTAAATTTGAAATATAACTATCTAAATTAACAATTACAGTATTAGCTGCAAAATATCTTAATACCTCATCTACATTAACATACTTTTCAATATCTTCTCCTGAATTTAATGCTTTTAAAGCTGTAATAACCCTTTTATAATCAGAGTTTGTAGAGTTAAATACAGCTGAGTCAAATATACTAGAATAACTACTAATTTTATCATCTGTATATACTAAATCACTTCCGCCACCTTGATCTTTTGGTCCACCTTGTCCACCTGGACCGTTTTGTCCCATTGGTCCACCTTGTCCATTTTTGCCATCTTTCATATCAGGCATATTCTCCATATTAGGTTTCTGTTTATTAGTGGTATCCCCTTGGTCTGGCATATTTTCCATATTAGGTGGCTCTGCACCATTTGGCATTTGTCCCATATCAGGGGCTTCACCATTTAGAGCTTCTCCCATATTAGGAGGCATATTTTGTGACTTTTCACCATTTGTATTTTGACTTGTTTCTTTATCATTAGGATTTGGCATATTTTTGTCTTCTGCTCCACCTTTAGGTTTCTCTCCTATTTTACCTCCACCTTGTACTGTTTCAGGTTTGTAAAGCATTCCGTAATCACTTCCATAAATTCTCTCTGCAAATGATTCTTCCATTGCCTCTAATCCTAAATAAAGACCCCACTCTTTTCCATTTACATTTATATTAGCAAATGCATAAAGAGGAGTTTTTACACCTACATAATCCATTATTTCATATGAAAGATATTCCTTCATATATGTTTTATCAGAGTAGGTGTTGTTTAAAACAAGTTTATTTAATCCAAAACAAGTTTGTCCATCTACATATTCATCAAACTTTATTTTAAAACTATATCTATCACTATCACTATTTGCAACCATTGTTAAACTGGTATTTCCTTTAGCTCTAATACCTACATTTTTAAAAGTTGTACCATTTATAGTTATATTACATGGATAGTACTCTTCTTTTAAAGCATTTTCAATCATTTCATTCCATTTAGTCTCATCCATGTCTATACTAATAGACATAACACTATTTTTATCAAATATTTTTGTTTCATATTGTTTAACTATAGGCTGAGATCCTTTTTTAGGCATAAAAATCATAACACTTGATAATATAATAGCTAAACTTAAAAGCAGTAGAGTAATAAGTTTTAAGTATTTACTTGATACCATTTTCTCACCGCCTTAAGCCATATAATCTCCGTTATAACTTACTAGCACTGCATTATCTACACCATTTATACTTGAAATCATATTTACAAATTCAGTTGACATATTTTTCAATCTAACTTCAAATGTAATTTCTATATTTCCACTAGAAATTGCTTTAGATTTTATAATATGTTTTTTACTATTAACTTCTATAGCTTTATTAACTAAATCCTCAACTTCATCACTACTACAATTAACAACTAATATATAAGGTTTTTCATTACTATCTTTATTAACAAACACAATTAAAATTACTCCTATAAACAAGGATCCAAAAACCGCAAGAGGTATGATACCTGCACCTGTAACTATACCAACAGATATACTCCAAAATAAAAATGCTATATCAAGTGGCTCTTTAATTGCTGTTCTAAAACGTACAATTGAAAGTGCACCAACCATACCTAGAGATAACACTACATTAGAACTTATAGCTAAAATAATTAAGGATGTTATAACTGTTATCCCTAAAAGAGAAACTGCAAAACTTCTTGAATACATAACACCGCTAAATGTTTTTTTGTAAACAAACAATATAAAAACCCCTATTGCAAAAGCCATTGCAAGTGCAATTACCATATCTAATATTGAAAAAGCTGATACTTTTTCTATAAAACTTGATTTAAAAATATCACTAAACGTCAAATCTTTCTCCTCCTATCCAAATACTCTACATGCTGAATACTTTGAAAATGCTGTAGCACTTCTACCGTTAACCTGTATTAAATCTTTAATAATACTTGGAATGTATTCATCATATTTAACCTCTAAAATTATTGCTTTGTTAAGATTAAAGCTAATCATTGGTGTGTTTTCATCTAAAAACCCATTAGAATATATTCCTGTTTTAATATCCCAATCTAAAGTAACTCTTACGTTTCCAAGTGGATATGTATAAGGGTTTCTTTTGTAGTCAATTAGGGTTTTTGGTCTTAATTGATGATATTTTATTTTTTCATAAAATTCACCTATAAGCTCATCTTTAGAATCCTTCATCCATAAAAAGTCTCTATTTATTATTTTTTCACATTCTTCTTTAGTTACCTTTGTAGATATTTTGTTACAAAGTCCATTTTTCTTAAGTTTTTTTTCAAGCTTTATATATGAAAAGTCATTATTATAACAACGTAGTCTAAATTTTTCTCTATCATTTATACCATCTAGTTTTTCTCTTAATGCTTTGTCATATATATTGTCAAAATACAAACTTCTTATTGTATATTCACCTTTTTCACCTGCAAATTTATCACGTTTCATAAACTTATCTAATCTTTGCTTTATTGAATAATAATCTGAAAGGCTAATATAATGTTTGATTTCATGCCTAAACTTATTTCTGTCCATTTCCTCACCACCTTTCTGTAAAAACTTTAACACCTCTTTGTGAAAAGTAACTGAAAACCCTGTGATATATAAAAGAAAAGTAGCTTAATTTTAAGCTACTTTATGTTTTTTGCTTTATTTATTATTTTTCTATATATGTTTATTAAATAAGGCTCATTTGAGTATTTTTCTATGTCACTTACATTAACCCATTTTACTCCACTATTTTCATCTTCCTTTATTTTAACTTCTTCATTTTCATCTGCTATTAAAACATAGGAAACTGATAAATGCAGGTGGGTTGAAACATATTTTCCTTTTTTTATATGACCATAAACAGGTAATATATCAAGGGATATTATATTATTTGTTAAAGCAGTAGGATTTTTAATACCTGTTTCTTCCTTAGCTTCTTTTATAGCAACATTTAAAAGATCATCATCTCCATCTGCATGCCCTCCAGTCCATGCCCATGTATTATAAATATTGTGGTGTATCATAAGCATTTTATCTAAACTTTTATTTAAAATAAGTCCTGAACTTGTTAAGTGTGCTATTTCATTTTCCCTTAAAAGAACATTATGCTTATATTTTTCAATATACTCTAATATAAGTTTTTTATCATTTTCTTCTTGGTCATTTATAGGACTAAACTTTTTTATTTCATTTATGTATTTCAATTTCAGATTCTCCTTTTCTAAAAGTAATAATTAACTTTAAAAAAAATATATATTATACATATTATATTTTAAATTATTAGGAGGAATAAATGCAAAGATTTACTATTCCAAGGGATATTTATTTTGGAGATAACTCAATTGAATGCTTAAAATATGTAAAAGGAAATAAAGCAATAATTGTCATTGGTTCTGAAAGATTAATAACAAACGGAACTGTAGGAAAGATTCAAAAGCTTTTAAAAGAAGCAGATATAGAGTCTACTATATTTTCAGGAGTTGAAAACGATCCTTCTGTTGAAACTGTTAAAAAAGGAGCAGAGGCTTTTATTAAATATGATCCTGATATAATAATAGGACTTGGAGGAGGATCTCCTATTGATGCAGCTAAAGCTATGTGGATATTTTATGAGTATCCAGACTTTAGTTTTAGTGAAGCTGCTAAACCATTTAACCTGCCTGAACTTAGATATAAAGCAAAATTTATAGCTATTCCTACTACAAGTGGTACTGGTACAGAGGTTACATCTTTTTCAGTTATTACAGACTATGAAACAGGAATTAAATATCCTATTGCAGATTATAATATTACACCTGATATAGCTATTCTTGATACTACACTTGTAGAGTCCTTAACTCCAACCTTAGTTGCTCATACAGGAATGGATGCACTAACCCATGCTTTTGAGGCTTATGTATCTACTGCAAGTAATTCTATAACAGATGGGCTAGCTATGAATTCAATAGAAATAACTGTAGATAATATTATTAAATCATTTAATGGTGATACTACTGCTAGGAAAAATATGCATATATCTCAATGTATAGCTGGTATGTCTTTTTCAAATGCAATACTTGGTATAGTTCATTCTATGGCTCATAAAACAGGTAAAATATTTAATATTCCACATGGATGTGCTAATGCTATTTACTTGCCTTATGTTATAAAGTTTAATTCTAAATCATGTGAAAAAGATTATGCTGCTATAGCTAGAAGATTATCATTATTAGGAAATACAGATAAAGAGCTTACAGAATCATTAATTAACATGATTAAAGATTTAAATATTAAATTAAACATTCCATCTTCCTTAAAAGAATATGGAGTATCTGAAAAAGACTTTAAAAACAATCTTGATAAAATATCTAAAGGTGCAGTGGAAGATCCGTGTACTGGTACAAATCCAAGACAAATATCTGTTGATGAAATGAAAGAGTTATTTAAATGCATTTTTTATGGAGAAGATGTATTACTTTAAAATAAAAAAAGAGCTAAGAATATCTTAGCTCTTTTTATAATTACTTAGTAAATTTATCTTTTATAGTTTCAATTTTTTCTTCTAATTTTTCTTTTTCAATATTTAATGAATCTAGTTGCTTTTCTAAAGCTTCCTTTTGGTTATTAAATCTATTTTCATCTATTTGATTATTTTCATATTTTTCTTCTAAATTATTTATAATATTTTCTATAAAGTCCTTTTTGTCATCAACGCTTTTAATAATCATATCAATACCTTTTACTTCATTTTCAACTGCTGGTGGTAATGAATTTATAGTTTTCGCTGTTGCCACTCCTATAGTAGATGTCATTAATGTAACTCCAATTAATAAAGCTGATAGTTTTTTCATTCCTAATTCCTCCCCAAAAATATTTCGTTGGCTTGATAAACCCCTTGTACTATATAAATATGAAACTGTACTATAAAAAGTTAATAATATATAAAAATTAGCTTATATGAATTTTTATGAAGTACAAAAGAAAGTCAAAACCCTTTTATAAGTTATGGTACTTATTAATATTAAATAGTTTGTAACTATATGATTTATGTATATTATATAAAAGTTCTATAACGTATAATGACGTATATTATATTTTATAATATTAGAATTATCACCTGTATAACTTATAATTTTACGCTGTAATATTCGGAGTCTAATCACACCAATCTCATTATCTCCCTTTTCCAAACTTTTTTCAAGGCATTGATAGTTTTTTCACATGAATTTTAATATAATTAAAAAATCTCTATATTATAATCAGTAATATTAGCTTCAAAATTGTATTCTATATAATTTAAAACCTCATTTAATATACTATTAGCATTAGCAGTAGAGTTTGTAACACATACAATTCCTATAACAATAGTTTGGTGAACATCTTGATGATCTACTTCTGCTATTGAAACATTAAACTTATTTCTAACCTTAGAGATTATACTTTTAATTACCATTCTTTTTTCCTTAAGAGAATGTACAAAAGGTGCATATAAGGATATATCTATAGATCCGATTATCATAGAATCCCTCCTATTTGTATTTTTAAATATACTTACTTAATAGTGTTAACTGTAAATACTAGAATATACTATGTATTACTTTCTTTATATTTAAATCTATAAAACTACTTTATAGTTATTTCCATAAGCTTTGTTAACTCAAGTGCCTGTGGAACAGTAAACACTCCACCTTTTAAATCCTTTATATTAACTTCCATGCCTTCTATATTACTAGATGTAAAATCTACATTTTTTAAAGAAGTTCCACTAAATATAGAGTAGTTTAAGTTTACAGAATCTAATTCTAATTTATCGTTTTGAACTTCTTGAAATACAGCTTCACTAAAGTCTCCACTAATACTTACTCCTTTAAAGCTTGAAAAAGAAAAGTTAGCATATCTTCCTAAACACTCTTTAAATATAACGCTTTTTAAAACAGATTCACTAAACCTAGTGCCTATTAGTTTACAGTTTATAAATTTTACTCTATACATTCCACTACTATTAAAATAAACATTAGATAAATCACAGTTTTCAAATAAAACATCTGTTAAATCTATTTTTTTTAAATCACATTCTTTAAAAATAACATTTTTAAATACGCAAGAATTTATAGTTACTTTATTATTTTTTACATCTTCTATTACTATATTTTCTACTAACTTTTCTTCTATTATTTCATTTTCATCTATATACTCTATAATATTTGAAAAGCTTTCTAATTCTAGTGGTATTTTAGGGGATTCGATTTTAATTGTCTTTTTCATACATTCCTCCTATTAAATAACATAATAAACCTATTATATAATATAAAAGCAGAGGAATCTATTTATCTTTCCCCTGCTCATCTCCATTTTGTTCTTTAAATAATTGTACAAATGTACCAGCTATAATACCTGATGGAAGAGCTATTATTCCTACACCTACTAAAGATGAAATCATACTAATAGTTTTTCCAACATAACTTATAGCATATATATCTCCATACCCTACAGTTGTAAGGGAAACACAAGACCAATATATAGCATCAAAAAATGTTTTAAATGTTTGCGGTTCTACTTGAAATACTACAAGAGCCATTACAAAAATATAAATTACAGCAAATAAAAATATTGCTTTTAAAATTTTTCTATCTCTTTTAAATACCTCAATTAGTAAATTTACTTCTTTATTATATCTTAGTATTTTAAACACCCTTAAAAGCTTTATAAGTCTTATTACCCTCATAGGCAAAAACATAGTAAATACTTCTAAAAAAATTGGTAATATAGATAGTAAATCAATTATTGCAAAAGGAGTAAATGGATAAATATAAAATGATGCCTTTCCCTTTTTCAATAATAAATCACTAGATAAAAATCTTAAAATATAATCTATTATAAAAAATATTACACATATAACTTCTAAATTATAAAAGAAGCTTATTTTATTCTGATACATAAGCGGAAGTAAACTTATTAATAAGGTTAGTCCATAAATAACAGAATACACTTTGTTTTGATTAACTAAATTAAAAATCTTTTCTCTCATGTTTGTTACCCTTTATATTATCAAAAAATAAAAAAACTGTATCAGTTAGATACAGTTTTTGGTGAGCCACCAGGGGATCGAACCCTGGACACCATGATTAAAAGTCATGTGCTCTACCGACTGAGCTAGTGGCTCATGGTGTTTGGTTGCGGAGGAAGGACTCGAACCTTCGACCTTCGGGTTATGAGCCCGACGAGCTACCAACTGCTCCACCCCGCGTCATTATATCAGAGTTGATTCTCTGAAAACTGCACAGCATTTTTTTAAGATTAAGCCCTCGATCTATTAGTATCAGTCAGCTACATATGTCACCATACTTACACCTCTGACCTATCAACCTTGTGTTCTTCAAGGGATCTTACCT
>JAEWEN010000063.1 GCA_023389275.1 Bacillota bacterium | reverse complement strand
AAAATCCTTTTCCTTTTCAACAAGGCCAATAGTTTTTATATCACTGTTTCCACTTGAAGTTTGCTGTGAACTTAAAGGTCTATCTTCACTGTTTAAAGATACAGTTTCAACATCTGAGAAAATTTTATTTTTACCAGTTGATATTTTTAAATCTTTCCAAGGTTTAAGTGGTGCATTTTCATCTTCATAACCTAAAAAATTTATTTTAAAAGAAGCTGTCAGTTTATTGTCTTCTGAAGGTGATATATATATATTATTTAAATAAAATAAGCTTTCATATTGATTTGCTAAGCTTAAAAGCTTTTTAAAGTTTGTATATTCAATATTCCATGTTGTTGTAGCTGAGTATGTAAAAATAGATTTATTTTCCTTAGATTTGCTTTCTCCCTTTTGATCTGTAAAATCCTTAAAATCTTCTTTTTTTGAAAAAGTATAATTTTCAGGAGATGCTGAAATAGACTTTGATATATTGTATAAATCATTTAATATATACTTTTCACTTAAATTTGTAGGAATTTGTCTTGATATATTTATATAATTAAGTTTTTGTTCATTATACTTTTCCTTATTTTTTTCATAGTCTTTATTAAAGTTTTGAAGTCTTGTATATTTTTCATTTAACTCAATATTTTTAGACTTTTCACTACTATATTTTGTATATAAAGGACTTAAAAAAACTAAATAGAAAATAACTCCTATAACTAAGGCACCTAAAAAAATTAATAGTTTTTTATCCCTTTTACTTATTTCCATATTTAACTTCATAAAATCACTTCCTAACAATTTCTGCTGTTATGTTTGCTTTTCTCTTATCATTTTCCTCTTTTGATGTTATTGAACTTATATGAACATTTTCAAAATCTCCACTAGTTTCTAAATTATGTATAAGCTGTGCAAAGTTTTCCTCATTATCCCCTTGAACAGTAAAGGTAAGTTTTTCAGTATCAACATTTATATTATCAATAGACATATCAGATGTTAAAACTTTTTCAAATATTATTATTGCTTTTTCTAAAGAACTATTTATACTATTTACATTTTGCTTTAACTTAGTTTTTGTTTTTATTAAAGACTCTTCTTTTTTTATTGTAGATACTTTTTCTTCAATACTATTTAATTTTGATATTTTCTCATTTAATTCTATGTTTTTATATTCAACCATCTTTTGTCCTGCGTACATATAAAGACTTGTCCCACTTAATAGTAAAATTTCTATAAGCATTACTATTAAAAAAGTCTTTACACTAATTTCTGGTTTTTCAGTATTTAAATTATATGCATAGAAAAAGTTAATATCTTTTTTTTCACTTCTAAACATAACATTCTCCTTTAACTCAACAGTCCACCTAAAACAACTTTATATTTTTTAATATCATCACTTTTATATTTTTTAGTTTTTAAAACTACTTCTACGTTTTGCATATTTTCAACACTGCATTCCACTTTTTGTTTAATAGTTTCATGTAAATTTAATCTATCCCCTATTTGACCTGCTATATATATTTTTTCTATTTCTTCTCTTTGATTTGATTCATAAAAATTTATATATTTTACTATATTATCAGCTATATCTTCTTTAATAGCTAAAACATTATTACTTTCATAAAACTCTTTAGAAGCTGCTGCCTCTGAAATATATTCATCTGAGGTGCTTAAGTTTTCCTCAATTAAGGATAGCTGATTTAAAACACTAGGATATAAATTGGTTTTTGACATTTTTATAACTCCGTCTTTTATAACAACCATTGTTATATAAGTATCTTGAACCGTACATATTATATTTGCTGTTTTAGAAATATCATTTTTAATTAATTGATAATGATTTAAATATTTACACAGTGCATTTACTTCAACATCTATTTTTTCAAGTTTTAAATCTCCATAATCAGCGATTTTTACAAGCTTTTCTATTAAAAATTTAGGAATTGCTATACATATTAACTTTTGTTTTTTTATATTTTTATCTTGAAATATTTTTATTAACTTATAATCTATAACATAGTTTTCAAGATTTATTGGAAAATACTTTAAAGCCTCTTGCTTTACAATTTCATATGTATTTTTAGTACTAGCCTTTGGAATATCTATTTCTCTAACAAGCATATTAGGTATAGCTGATAAAACAAAAACTATATTTTTACTACCTATCCTTCTATTTTTAAGTTCATTTTTTATAATATCTCCTAAAACCATTTCATCATATGTGCTTTCAATTAAACATTCTTCTTCTAAAGGTATAGTAAAAAAGTGTTTTAATGTAAATCCTTTTTTTGTTTCTTTTCCCCTTGCAATTCTAATTTTATTTGAACTAAATTCTATACAGGTTTTATTTCTCATATTACCACCTTCAATTTCTTAATGTATAATTTAATATAACCTTGTCATATTTATTTTTATAAAAATACACTATTTCTATAGAAATACTTTCAAGTTTATCTTCACTATATACTGGAGATATATTAAATTTTTTTATAGCATTTTCTAAAATAATATTTTCTCCTGATTTAGTTATAGCTTTTATATTATTTTTATCTTTTAAAAAAATTAAATATTCATCTACAGCATTTAAATCTATAGTATTTTCCTTTTCTAAATTATTTTCAACTATTGAAAAACTATCATTTTCTTTTTTTTCTTTTATATATTCATTTATATTGCTTTCTACTGAAGAGTTTTTATTTGTATTTATCATAAATATCCCTAAATCTTCTCCATTTTTAATAATCTTTATTGAATCTTGATATGACGATTTTAAATATGTGTAAAGTGAATTTGTAAAATTTTTCACCTGAATATTTATATTCGTTTGATTTTTACTTTCTTTATAAATTGAAATGCCTTTAATATATAAGTCATAAAGAGCTAAAAATAGTAAAACAAGTATAGCTAATGAAACTATAACCTCTATTAAAGTAAATCCTTTTTTCAACTTTTTCCATCCTCTAAAAATATATTCCCCCTTGGAGG
Organism: Bacillota bacterium; assembly: GCA_023389275.1. Lineage (GTDB taxonomy): Bacteria > Bacillota > Clostridia > Clostridiales > Caloramatoraceae > Clostridium_AB. Next base: position 393 of record JAEWEN010000063.1, on the reverse strand, counting down.
TGTTGATATTTTAATTGTTTTAGAATAATTTTTCCCAATAAAAAATTCAATTTCTAAATTATTTAAAGTCTCAAAAGACCCATCTAAACTTCTTACAATTTCTCCTTTAGAATTAAATGAAATAATATATATATTACCTTCATCACCTAAAGTTTTAACATTATCTTCCTTAAATCTTATACCTATATCACTTGAAAAAATAAGACTCGAAACCTTTACACTATCTATTTCATTACTTTTATTTTTTAATATGGCCTTAATATTATTTTCACTTTTTTCGAAAACTAAATTATAAGTATCTAAATCACTTTCTGCAAAATCTGATTTACTACTTTGATAATCATAAAGCCTATTTATTAAAGAAAGGGCTTCTATAGAGAAGCCCTCTACCTT
>JAEWEN010000108.1 GCA_023389275.1 Bacillota bacterium | reverse complement strand
TCTATGAGTGTTATTGGAATTATTGTTCTTTTATTTCAAGCACTGCTTTTAGCTCATGGAGGACTTACAACACTTGGAGCAAATGCTTTTTCAATGGCTATAGCAGGACCATTTGCTGCATATGGAGTGTTTAAACTTTGCAGGAAAGTAGGAGTGAAAACTGAAGTAGCAGTATTTTTTGGAGCGTTTTTAGGAGATTTACTTACATATGTTGTAACATCAGCGCAGCTTTCATTAGCTTTTCCAGATGCAGGAGGAATTTTAGTATCTTTAGTTAAGTTTTTAGGAATATTTGCTGTAACACAATTACCACTTGCTATAATAGAGGGACTTTTAACTGTTATGGTATATAATGGAATTAAAAAATACTGTGAAGATGAAGTAGATACACTATTAAATGTAAGGGGGAATTTATAATGAAGCTTTGGAAAAAGAATTTAATAATGCTAATTATAATAGCTATTATAGCTATTTTCCCACTAATGACATTAAAAGATGCAGAATTTGGTGGTGCTGATGGACAAGCTGAAGAATTAATAACTGAAATAAAACCAGACTATGAGCCTTGGGCAAGTTCTATTTATGAACCTGCTAGTGGAGAAATAGAGTCACTTTTATTTGCTCTTCAAGCAGCAATTGGTGCAGGGGTTTTAGGATTTGGATTTGGTAGACTTTCTGCAAAACACAAGGAGAAAAAGTAATTTATGATAGGAATTGATAAAATAGCATATACCTCTAAAATAGCTAAAATAGATCCTTTTCAAAAGTTTTTGTTTTCTATTATACCGCTTTTACTATGTATATGTTTAAATTCAATTACCTTAAGTATTTTAACAATATTTATAATGGGATATGCCTCTTTTAAGTTAGGAGGCATATCCTATAAAACTTTTTCAGCACTTCTTTTAATTCCCTTAGCATTTTTAATTTTTGGCTCTTTTACTGTTATGATAAATCAGTTTCCAAAGGATTATAATGTTTTATTTGGAATTAAAGTAGGAAATTATATGTATGGAGTTAGTAGTGGTAGCTTTTTAAATGGATTAAACATTATTTTTAAAGCACTAGCTGCAGTAAGCTGTATGTATTTTTTCTCTTTAAATACAAATATGAATTCATTTTTTATAATGCTTAGAAAAACAAAGCTACCTATACTTTTTATAGAAATAATGGAGCTTATGTATAGATTTATTTTTATTATTTTTGAAGAGGGACAAAGAATTTACATAGCACAAAATTCAAGACTTGGTTATGTAGGATTTAAAAATAAATTAAAATCAACAGCAGATTTAGTATCTACAGTATTTATATCAGCATTTAAAAAGGTAGACAGAATAAACTCAGCATTAGAGTCTCGTGGTTTTAATGGCTCACTTGATTCTTTAGAAGAAAGCTATGAAAAGGATAAAAAGTTTAATATATACACTATTTTAGTATGCACTTTACTTATAGTGGCTTATATTTTAGAAAGGATAGTTAAATGAACATTATAGAAACCAAAAATCTACTTTTCAAATATGAAGATAACATAGCATTAGATAATGTAAATATATCCTTTGAAAAAGGTAAAACAACAGCAGTACTTGGTGGAAATGGAGCAGGAAAGTCTACACTTTTTTTAAATATAAATGGGGTTTTAAAGCCTAAAAGTGGAGAGGTTTTACTTAATGGAGAGAAAATATCCTATACAAAGGAAGGCATTAAAAGCATTAGAAAAAAAATCGGAATAGTTTTTCAAGACCCAGATGACCAGGTGTTTTCATCTAGTGTAAAAAAAGACATTGCATTTGGTCCTTATAATTTAGGACTTAGTAAAGAGGAAATAGAAAAAAGAGTAGAAAAAGCAATGATTGAAACAGGTATTAAACATCTTGAAAATAAGCCTGTTCATGCTTTAAGCTTTGGTCAGAAAAAAAGAGTAGCAATTGCAGGTATTCTTGTTATGGAACCTGAGGTTATTATATTAGATGAACCAACAGCAGGATTAGATCCTAAAGGTGTTAGTGAAATACTTTCACTATTAAATAAAATAAAAAAAGAAAAAGATGTAACTTTAATTATAGCAACCCATGAAATAGATATTGTTCCTGTTTACTGTGACAGAGCCCTTATTTTAAATAGTGGAAAATCAGTATTTGAAGGAAGCGTAGAGGAAATGTTTGAAAATCCTAATTTATTAAGGGAAAACAATTTAAGACTTCCAAGAATAGAACACTTAATGGAGATTTTAAATAAAAAGGATAATATAAATGTAAATCCTACAGCAAGTACAATATCAAAGGCAAGGGAAGCTATTAAAAGTCTTTTAGGGATGTGATTTTTATAGATAAGTATATTTATAAAGAAGGAAAAAAATTAAGATACGGATATACAACAGGAAGCTGTGCAGCAGCTGCAGCAAAAGCTGCTACTTACATGCTTTTAACTAGAAAGCCTATAAAAACTATAAGTTTATTAACACCTAAGGGAATAATGCTTAATTTAGATGTTAAAGAGATTTCTATAGGGGATTCTGTAGTTTGCGCAATAGAGAAAGATTCAGGTGATGATCCTGATGTTACTAATAAAATATTAGTATATGCAAAGCTTGAAAAAACAGATTCTAAAGGAATATTTATAGATGGTGGAGTTGGAGTTGGAAGAGTTACTAAAAAAGGTCTTCAGCAAAACATAGGTGAAGCTGCTATAAATAAGGTTCCAAAGCTTATGATAGAAAATGAAGTTAAATCAATTATTGATGAAACAGACTACAAAGGCGGAGTTAAAGTTGAGATTTTTATTCCAAAGGGGATAGAAATAGCTAAAAAAACCTTTAATGAAAGACTAGGAATAGTAGGCGGAATATCTATACTTGGAACAACAGGAATAGTAGAGCCTATGAGTGAGGCGGCTTTAGTAGATTCTATAAAACTTGAAATGAAAATCTTAAAGGAAAACGGACATGATTATATATTAGTTACTCCAGGAAATTATGGAGAGACTTTTTCAAAGGATGTTCTTAAATTAAATACAGATGCCTTTGTTAAGTGTAGTAACTATATAGGTGAAACCTTAGATTATGCTAGGGAAATAGGAATAAAAGGACTTGTTTTAATAGGGCATATAGGTAAATTTGTAAAGTTGGCTGGTGGAATTATGAATACCCATTCAAAGTATGGTGATTGTAGACTTGAGATTTTAGCAGCTCATGCAGCACTTAATGGAGGGGAAAAAAGCCTTATAGAAAGTATAATGGCATCTACTACAACAGATGAAGCACTTGAACATATGGATAAATATAATTTAACAGAAAGTGTTTTAGATAATATACAAAGAAAAATAGATTTTCATTTAAAATCTAGAGTGTATAATGAAGTTAAAGTTGAAACGGTGGTTTTTTCAAACAATAAAGGGATACTTTGTAAGACTAAAGGCGTAGATGAGCTTTTAGCTTATTTTAAGGAGGATATATGAAGTTATATGGAATAGGTGTAGGACCTGGAGATGGGGATTTAATAACTATAAAAGCAATAAAAGCTATAAAAAACTGTAGCATTATAGCTGTTCCAAAGTCAGGGGATAACGAAAAAGTAGCACTTAAAATAGCAAAAAATGCTATAGAGGATTTTGATAAACAGGTTGTAGAAATTAATATGCCAATGACAAGAGACAAAGATCTTTTAAATAAAAGTCATAATGAGGCTGCAAATACTATTATAGATTATTTAAAAAAAAGACAAAGTGTAGGGTTTTTAACATTAGGAGACCCTAGTATTTATTCTACTTATACATATATACATAAAAGGGTTTTAGATAAAGGATATGAAGCTGAAATAATACCAGGAGTTCCTTCGTTTTGTGCAGTTGCAGCAAAGCTAAATATACCACTTGTTGAAGGGGGAGAGGCTCTTCATATAATACCTGCATCATATGAAAATTTAGATGATGAGATTTCACTTTCAGGTACTAAGGTTTTAATGAAATCAGGTAAAAGTATAGGAAAAGTAAAAAGTGTATTAAAGGAAAAAAATATGGAAGCTAAAATGGTTCAAAAATGTGGTATGGAAGGTGAGAGGATTTATAAATCTTTAGATGAAATAGATGAAAAATCTAGTTACTTTTCTATAGTTGTAGTAAAGGATGTGAAAAACAATGATTAATTTTGTAGGAGCAGGACCTGGAGCAGTTGACTTAATAACTGTTAGAGGAAAAAGCCTTTTAGAAAAAGCAGATGTTATTATTTATGCAGGTTCACTTGTAAACCCTAAGCTTTTAGATTATAAAAAAGAATCTTGCATAGTTTACAATAGTGCAAAAATGACACTTGATGAAGTAATAGATGTTATGGAAAAAGCAAATGGTGAAAATAAAGAGGTTGTAAGACTTCACACAGGAGACCCTAGTATATACGGTGCAATTAGAGAGCAAATGGATAGGCTTAAAAAGCTTAATATAGAATATGAAGTAACACCAGGGGTAAGCTCATTTTTCGGAGCAGCAGCAACTTTAAAGGCAGAGTACACTCTTCCAAATATTTCTCAAACAGTTATTATAACTCGTATGGCAGGAAGAACTCCAGTACCTGAAAAAGAAGAAATATCACTACTAGCTGCCCACGGTGCAACAATGGTTATATTTTTAAGCACTGGAATGCTTGAAGCATTAACTGAAAGACTTCTTCTTGGTGGATACAAGAAGGATACACCTGCAGCTATTGTATATAAAGCTACATGGGATGATGAGAAAAGTTCATATGCACAGTTGATACTTTAGCTAAAAC
>JAEWEN010000100.1 GCA_023389275.1 Bacillota bacterium | reverse complement strand
CAAATCTAAGGAATTACATCCTTCTATTTCTAAAATCCCATTTTCATCCCTAGTTAAAAAGTTGTATCCGTACATAGTTTCTCCCCCTAGATTGTGTAATAAAGGCTTTATCAGCTTATCATATTATTTTAATAGAAATTTACCTAAAAAACTAGATAAATTTACCTTATTTCTATTTTCTATATAACTCCTATTAAAAAGCTTAATATAAGTATTATTAAAACTATACTTGATATTTTCACATATATATAATCTTTCTCAAGATAAAAGCCTAATATACCTATAATAACTCTTAAAATAGGTGTTAATATTAATATTAATAGACCCGTCATAATAACTGCATAAGGCTCTAACCTTGCAAGACCGTTTATAACTTCTTTAATAGAGTTTACTTCTATAGAAGATATATTTACACTTGACTCTTTAAAATAAAGCATTATAAACCCTAAAAGAATTAAAACTGTACTTATTAATACACCTACTCTTAAAAGTTTTACTATCATTTTTTCAGTATCATAGCTTTTCATTATAATGCCCCCAATCCTTTTAATATCATTTCTAAAGAAACATATATTAAAACAGGTATAAATATTTTTCTAATAGTTTTACTACTTAATCTTTGCATAAGCCTTGCACCTAAAGTAGAACCTAGTAAAACTCCAAGTGCTACAGGACCTGCAATTAAAGGATTAATATCTCCTCTAAAAAAGTATATAAATGCACTAGCAGCTGCTGTTACACCCATCATAAAGTTACTTGTAGCAGTAGATACTTTTAAAGGAAGCTTCATAAATGTATCCATAGCCACTACTTTAAAGCTACCACTACCAATACCTAAAAGTCCTGATGCTATACCTGCTCCAAACATTATTGAAAAACCTTGATAAATTTTTGTTGCAGAATATTTTATAGATTTTTTTAAAACCTTATCATAATACTCTCCACTTAACTTATATTTTTTAGCAAGTGAATTTTCTTCAATATTTTCGCTATAACTTTCATTTCTATTTTTTATCATATTTATAGTTGAATATATTAAAAGCATACTAAAAACTAAATATAGTATTGCCTCTGGTAAAAATCCTGATAAAAGTGCACCTGCTATAGCACCTGCAGTTGTTGCAATCTCTAAAAACATACCTACTCTTATATTGGTAATATTATCTTTAATATATGCTATTGCAGAACCTGTTGAAGTTGCAATAACAGATATTAAACTTGCACCAATAGCATATCTAATATCTATTCCAAATAAAAGCGTTAGTGTTGGAGTTATAACAAGTCCACCTCCAAGTCCTAATAAAGATCCAAGAATACCTGCAACTATACTTACAACGAATATTTCTAATTGCATAAAACCATACCTCCAAGTTACTTTTTCTTATAAAATTATATCATAGTTTACCAAATTTAAATGAATTAAAGCAATACTTCTAATTTATTACATTATTTCACTTGTTATCAAGTAATATTACATATATAATTATATTTAGAATGTAATATGGATTTTTAGACATTTTTATAAAAAATCATTAAGGAGTATTCTAAAATGGGCATATTTAATTTGTTATTTAGAAAAAATGACATAATAACAAAAGATAAAGACTTAGAAACAGATTATTTTGAAACTACAAATAATGAAATAGATGTTGTTTATCCAAGTGGCATGCTTTTTAAATCTTCCGATAGCTATGTTCCTGATAAGGATATAATGGAAATTGTTGTTCCAATTGCAACAAATATATTTAAAAATGATTACACTGTATATTTTACTGAAAAGTTATTAAGTAAAATGTTAAGCGACTTTAACTTTAATATTTCTTTAAGAAAAGAACTAAGACTTATATCTTTAGGAGAAACTGTCAGTATCGAATCTTTTAAAAATATTGCAAATAAAGAGATATGTTTCTTAGATAATTTATTTATAGAAAAAGTAGCAAAAGATGAAATTGATTTATCTACATATTTAAAAGTAAGACAAGTTATTTTAGAATCTTTTAAAAAAGCTGGTGAATCAGATCCTTATTTTAATGAAATGCACACTATATTTTCTCTTAGATTTTTAGAATGTAGTGATGTTGATTCTATTGTAGAAGATTTTAAAAATACTTTAGCCTTAGAAAATGACCTTGAAATATGTTATGTAAAAAATACTAATACATCATTTGTATTAAGTGACATTATAGATTTAATTAATAAAAATCTTAGTTTGTTAATTGTTAAACCCTATGATTTTGATAATGTTTCCTCTATATTATCAAAAATTTTCGAAATTTTACACAAAACTATTAACGAAAAACTAGATGAACATGATTCAAATATTTCATACCTTGACTACATATTTCAAATAAAATCATCAATTCAAGAAGTGGACTCATTTCTAATTGATATGATTAAGCATAATAAAATTGACGAAACTATATATTTAATAATGCAAGAAACCTTAAATAAAACATTTAAAGCATGTAGTAAATACGATTTGTATTTTAAATGTATATATATTTTATATAATAATTATATTAGCGAAAATACACTGTTTAAGGAACATATATCATTAAAACTTTATAATATTTTCAATGAATAAACGTGCCTTTATGGCACGTTTATTATTATTGTGAATATTCCCATTACACCACCTAAAATTGCTCCAAATAATGTTATAGCCCTAAGCTCTTTAGAAACAATTTCAAGTATTATTTTTTCTCCTTCAACTAAGTCCATTTGGTTTATTTTATTTTCTACCATGTCTTTTATATTAATTTCTTTTATTATTTCTTCTATATTATCATCTACAATAGTATAAAATTTATTTATAATTGAATCTACAACTTTATCTATTAAATCTTCTTTTAAATTAAGGTTAAAAGTACTTAATGGCCTACTTAAGTAATCTTCCATTACATTATTTACTAATTTATTCACAGTTCCTTTAATTAAATTAGTATCTATTATATTATCTAATTTTATAAACTCTTTATTTTCCTTTAATAACTCAAATAAATAATCTACTTTTAAATCTAATAGATTATAAACTGTAGATGATATAAATCTTAATATATCTACTTTATTATAGTCATCTTTAACATAATCTTTTATTGAATTTATTGCTTTCTCGCCTATAACATCATCACTTAAAAACATAGTAGCTAAACTGCCTAATTGACTTTTTATTAATTTACATACAGTGTTTTTAATAACTTTTTGATTTTCTTCTTTGTTAATAACTTCTTCTATAAATAAAAATATTCTTTCATCATTATTAATTATTATTTTATCAATATCTTCTTTAGACAACTTTATTATATCTTTTATTTTTTTGTCTTTAATATTGTTACAGTAAAACTTTATTTCCTTAGATATATAATTTTTATTTTCATCTTTTGTTAAATAATCGCTTATACTATTTGATATACCTTCTATAATATTATCTTTAATATACAAATCTTTTAAAACTTCATTAATACTTTTACTTGATTTAGATAATGATATTATTTCTTTTTTTATCATATTTTTAATATTTATTCTAATATTATCAGCTTTTATAATTTCTTTTATAGAATCTTTAGTTATTATATAGTTATCAATAACCTCAGAAACACTTTTTGCTATTCTACTTTTGCCTTTTGGAATGACCCCTGGTGTAAATGGAATCCTAAATCCAAATATTCTTATTTCCTTATAAGGTCTAAAAAGCATTTTTATAGCTATATAATTTGTTACATAACCTATTAATGCACATATTAAAATCGTAATTATGCTTTTCAAAATTTCACCTCTAATTTTTTATAAAATTTAAAAGGCTTATTAAATAAGCCTTTTAGTACCTTAACTTAAAAATGCGTTAATCTCTACAATATCTTTAACATCATTTTTATAAATATTAATCATCTCACCATTTTTCTCTGGAGTTGATTTTAGAGCATCATTCATGTCATCATCTTTAATGAAGTTTAAGTTTTTATCATTTTTAGTGAATAAGCAATATTTCCCTGTTATATTTAAACATTCCCATATTTCACCTACATCTGATAAATTATATCCATACTTAGGATCATTTTCAAACTCTCTACCATCTTTCAGTATAATTTTTATCATTTTCCTACCCCCTGAAATGATTATAATAATAAGATAAATTTTAACACTTTTCGACGGTATAGTAAACATATAAACAGTTTTATAGAAAT
>JAEWEN010000065.1 GCA_023389275.1 Bacillota bacterium | reverse complement strand
TCATCTGTTAATTTTTCTAAAGTCTTCAGTGCTTTTCTAGCATTGTCTATATAATCTTTATCGTCTTGGTTAAGATTATTAAATAAGTCTTTAACCTCTATAACTGAAGATACTACTTTTTTAAATTCAACTTTCATAGTACTTCCTCCTCACCATATGGCTTTGTTTATAGACAATATAAATATTATTCTATATTCTTAGTATAATACTTTTTGCATCAAAATATAAGTTATTATACAAAATTTTATATTAATTAATAATAATTCGCCTTTATAACAAGCAAAAAAGATGTTAGGATTTCTCCTAACACCTTTTAAATTAAGATATACTTACTTTTAATTTTCCAACAACTTCTGGGTAAACTTTAACTTCTACAGTGTAAACCCCAATTGTTTTAATAGAATCTTTTATATCTACTTTTTTCTTATCTACTTTTATTCCATGTTCTTTTTCAAGTCCTTCTGCTATATCCTTAGCTGTTACAGAACCAAATACTTTACCATTGTCTCCTGTTTTAACTTTTAGATTAACAGTAAGTGTTCCTATTTTTTCAGCTAATTTTTTAGCTTCAGCTAATTCAGCAGCTTTTTTGTCTGCTTCTTTTTTCATTATTAATTCATGTGATTTTAAGTTACCAGGTGTAGCTTCTACTGCAAGCTTTTTAGGAAATAAAAAGTTTCTTGCATATCCATCAGATGCGTTTATTATTTCATCTTTTTTACCTACACCTTTAACATCAGCTTTTAGTATTACCTTCATTTTTGTCACCTTCCTGCTCTTCATATTGCTTAATAGCTTTTCTTAGTATATCCTCAGCATCTTCAATAGATGTATCAAACAATTTTGCTCCTGCAATTGTCATGTGGCCACCACCACCTATACTCTCAAGTATTACTTGAACATTTATATCTCCTAGTGAACGACCGCTTATAGTAACGTTGTTTCCTGTTGGTGCTAAAACAAATGATGCCTCTATTCCTTCTATTCTTAAAAGCTCATCAGCAGCTTGTGGAATAGACAAATAATTTTTAACAGGCTCAGTATGGCAAACTATTGCTATATTGTTTTTTATTTTTGCACTTGCTACTATATTGGCTCTTTCAACATAGGTTTCAAAATCATCTGCAAGAAGTCTTTTAACTTCAATAAGGTCTGCACCCATTCTTTTTAAATATCCTGCAGCTTCAAATGTTCTAACTCCTGTTTTAAATGCAAAGTTTTTAGTGTCCATATATATTCCAGCCATTAAAGCTTGGGCTTCTATTTCAAGAAGTGTTGGTTTTTCACTCATATATTGTAAAAGCTCTGTTGCAAGCTCACAAGTAGATGATGCATATGGCTCTATATAGCTTATTGTTGCATTATCTATAAAATCAACACTTTTTCTATGGTGGTCAATTACAAATATATTTGAAACCCTATCTAAAAGTTCTGGAAACTCTACAAAGCTTTTTCTGTGAACATCTACAACAATAATTAAAGGATCATTTATTAACTTTTGAATAGCAGTATCATTATTAATAAATACACCTTCATATTCCTCTATATCGTTTAACTTTTCAAGCATTTTATCTATTGCAGTATTACTTTTATTTAAAAGAATATATGCATCTTTTCCTCTTAGTGCACAACCTCTATGCATACCTACTGCTGCGCCTAGTGCATCTAAGTCTAGTGTATCATGTCCCATTATAATAATTTCACTACTTTGATCTATAAGCTGAGAAAGTCCATGTGCCATAACTCTAGCTTTTACTTTTGTTCTTTTCTCAACCTCTTTAGATTTTCCGCCGAAAAACGATAACTTATCTTGATCTTTAATAAGTGCTTGGTCTCCTCCGCGACCAAGACAAAGATCTTTGGCGGCTATAGCGTATTGGTGTACATCGTAGAAAGTTTCTCCGTTTACACCTATACCTATACTTAATGTAACAGGTAATTTATTTCCAACATCTATTTCACGAACTTCGTCTAAAATATCAAATTTCTTTTCTATTAAATTGTCTAGATATTTACTTTCAAACATAACAATATATTTACTATCATCATATTTTCTTAAAACCCCTTCAAGACTAGATGAAAAATTATTAATATGCTTATCAACTTCTGCAATAAGTGCAGGTCTATATTCTTCCTCTGCACTTTTAACTACTTCATCATAGTTATCAAACTCTATTAAAGCAACAACTGGCTTTTCACTTTCATAAGTTGCCATAAGCTTGTAGTAATCTGTTTTATCAATAAAGTAAAGAATAAATAAATATTTTTTATCTTCTTTCTTCTCAGTATCTATTTTCACCTTATTAATTAATATGTTATATGTTTTGTTTTCAATTACAACATTATTAATTACTTTTTCGTCTTTTAAAACAATTTTCTTTGGATTAAAATCCTTTACTAATTCTGTAATCGCTTTTCCATAAACACTTTTTCCAACTGCCTCTGATAACTCTTCATTTCCCCAAATTATATTTGAATCTGAATTAACAATACAAAGTGGCAGGGGAATACTAGATAATGTATTTCTTCCTGCAATATCAATGTCTGTAGAAATATCTTCAATAAATCTACCCCACTGGTCATTTCTCATTCTATTTGTCCTTATACTATATACTGTTAAGGCAGTAAAGCCTAGAATCCCTATTATACCAACTACTGTGTTATATGAAATTACCACTAGTAGTAAAAGGGCATTCATTATCATATAAATTTGTGTTTTTGGAAATAATCGTTTAATTTTATTATCCATACAAACCCTCCGATTTTTAGGAGACACTTACTTCTTTTGTCTAAAGGATGCTCTTTTTTTATCAAGTCTTCTTAAATTAAATGCATATTCAAATAATCCAACAAACATTATTACACTTGGTAATAATAAAAATACTGCTGCGACAATTAAAACTATAGCTATTTTAGGAAAATTTGCCTCCTTTAAGTAGTAAGAAACTGTTGCTAGTGCATTTAAACTAAATACTAACATAAACAAAGTATTTATTGTAATTATTAAAGGCACTAACTCATCTGATTTTATAAACATAGTTATAAAAAATAAAATCATTATTGGATAAGCTATTATTGACGGTATATACCATTTGCTAAATGGTGGAATTTTGTCTAGTTTAACATCAAATCTTTTTAGTGATTTTTCAGTTATTATATAATATATATATGACATAACAATGCTATATGACAATGCTATTGATGGTACAGACATTAGTAAGTAGTCTTTAAAGTCTTTCATATTTATGTTGCTTAAAGAGGATTCTACTCCTAATTCCTTTAGTGTAGATAAACTATTTTCAAATGAACTAATCATATGATTAATTAATTGAGATATAATATCCGCACCTAAAAAACTTTCAACTATTTTTAATAATATACCAGTAGATAATAATATAGTTAATGATAATACTCCTAATATAACTATACTACTTCGCTTATTCCTTGTGTAGTACCCTAAAACAAATCCTACCAATGCATTGGTAAGAAAATATGTAATAGCATAGGAAGGCCCTGTTAGTACAAACAATATAGCACATACTACAACAGCTACCATAACTGAATATTTGGCTCCATGCTTATAATACATATATACTATAGGTAAGTGTGCCACTAATACACATATAATATTAAATATAGGAACATACATAGACGCAAAGTATATAACTACAGTTATAGCACTTAAAATAGCTCCCTGTGTTAAACTACTGGTGCTGTTTTTAGAATTCATTTTTCGCCTCCTTAGAAAAGCTTAATTATTCTTGTCTTCCTTCTCTAATATATGATATTAAACTAGAGTAATCTTGATTAAATCTATCTGAACCTTTATCTTCTAAAAGTCCTAATTTTAACTTATCCATTACTCTTTTATCTATTTTATCATAACCGATTCCAATTCGCTTGCCAATTAAATACGAACATATTATAATATCTGCAATTTCATCTATAATCTCGTCATTGTAGGCCGTATTTCCCTTTGACTTATTCATAGTTGCAAAAAGGTCTGCAACAAAACCTATTAAATAAGTTTTGTAGTTATCAATAGTGTTCATATTACTAATAATATCAAAATTTTCATTATTCAACTTATTATCCCCCTAACCATATAATATAATTCTAACTAGTACTATTTATATAAAAGGTTTGTAATCCCAAAAATCTCCAGTTATAATTTATATTCTACAGGGGATATGTATATCCTTCACTAAGCAATAATAAAAAAGGTTTAAATACAATTAATAAAAATATTAAGTGTATTTAAACCATTATCAAGCAAAATAAAAATGCCCCATAAAATGAGGCATGATATTATTCTGTAGTGAATGGAAGTAGTGCTACGTTTCTTGATCTCTTAATTGCTATAGTAAGATCTCTTTGGTGCTTAGCACAAGTTCCTGTAATTCTTCTAGGAAGAATTTTTCCTCTTTCAGTTACATATTTTTTTAGTCTTCCAATATCTTTGTAATCGATATTAGCTGATTTATCTGCACAGAAGGCACATTGCTTCTTTTTCATTCTTCTTTGTCTTCCGCCTCTTCTGAAATCTGCCATCGTTTTCCCTCCTTACCTTGTTAAAATTAGATTAAAATGGAATTTCTGTATCATCTGTAGGGAAAAAACCGTCATCTGAGTTATCTGGTTCAAAAAGTCCGCTTCCACCTTGTGAAGTTTCTTGAACTCCACTTGCTCTATGGGCTTGAGCAGATGATCCGCCTTCTCTATTTCCCCAATCTAGAAATTTAACTTCCTCTGCAACAATTTCTGTTACATATCTATTAGAGCCGTCTTGAGCTTGATATTTTCTAGTTTGGATTGAACCTGAAACTGCAACAAGTCTTCCCTTTGATAGGTTATTAGCTACGTGTTCTGCAAGTTTTCTCCAACAAACTATGTTTATGAAATCAGCCTCTCTTTGGCCTGATTGAGAAACATAGTTTCTATCTACGGCTAATGAAAAAGTGGCTACTGCATTTCCAGTTCCAGATGTAAATCTTAGTTCCGGGTCACGAGTTAGTCTGCCTATTAAAAATACCTTATTCATTAAAACACCACCTTGAAGATATTAGTCTTGCTTTACTATCATGTGTCTAATAACGTTATCACTAATTCTCAGAATTCTATCTAATTCTTTAGGTAGTTCTGGATTTGATGAGAAGTTAACTAGATAGTAGAATCCTTCATTGAAATCGTTGATTTCGTAAGCAAGTCTTCTCTTACCCCAATCGTCAACGTTGTCAATTACTCCACTGTTATCAGTTATAACAGCTTTTACTTTTTCCTCAGTAGCTTTTACCTCTTCTTCTGTAAGATTAGGTGCTACTATTACTACTAATTCGTACTTATTCATTCTCTTACACCTCCTCCCCTTGGACTAATCGGCTCGAAAATTCGAGCAGGGATACAACAAAAGTCATTTTAACATAAAAAACTTTATATATCAATAGTATTAGTCATTATTGTCAGCTGATTTTACTATTTTCTTTATTGATTTTTCTGCCTTGCTTCTTGGAAGCATAACTATTCTTTCACACTCAGTGCATTTAAGCTTAATATCTGCACCAACTCTTATAACTTCCCAGGTTTTACTACCACATGGGTGTCCTTTTTTAGTTTCTACAATATCATGTAGTTTAAAATCCGTAACCAAAACTATCTCTCCTTCCCATCAACGAAAACCATTTTTTGAAACGGCATTTTAATTCCTTCTCTATCAAATGCTTCTTTAACTCTTTTTCTAATGTCAATTTCAGCATCCCATTGCATCATAGCAACAGTTTTAGCTGTTATTCTAACTGTTACAACTGTTTCAGTTATATTAACAACTCCATATACCTTAGGTCCTTCTTCATAATAATCATGATGCTGTTTTGCCTCTTCTATAACTTCATTTAAAATTCTTATAACCTTATCTAAATCTTCGTTATAAGCAACTTGAATATCAACTAAAGCTCTCATGCTCCCACGAGACTTATTTGTAACAGTTGTTATTGTTCCATTGGGGATTATATGAAGCTCTCCTGTAAAGTCTCTCATTTTAGTTATTCTAAGCCCTACAACCTCAACTACACCTGACATAGTTCCTATTGTTACATAATCTCCTACTGCAAACTGATCCTCAAATAAAATAAAGAACCCTGCAATAATATCTTTTATAACATTTTGAGCACCAAGTCCTATTGCAACACTGGCAGAACCTGCAACAGCTAATATTGTTGTCATTTCAACTCCTAGAGTTTGTAGTGCTGAAATAATAGCTATAAAGTAAATAACATATACTGTTATATTATTTAAAAGAGCTGTTAATGTTTGTCTTTTTTTCTCACTTGTTTGTATTCCAAGCTTCTCCTGATTTTTGAAAAACTTAATTATAATTTTATTAATAACCTTAATAGATATTTTAGCTATAATAAATATTAATATTATTAAGCCTATATTATAAAGAAATTCTATAGCCTTTTCATTTTCTAGGAGAAACTTCTTTATAAAACTTGTAAATACTTCCATTTTCTCCTCCTTAATACAAATATATTTTATTTTAAATTTCTACAATCAATTATACATTAAGTGTATAATTAAAAAAAGGTCTACATAAACCCAATTAAAGTAAGATTTACATAGACCTAATGTTATATTTCACTAAATGTTTTTCCCGCTCCAATTCCTTCAAAAACATACATTTTCTTATTTCTCATATCTCCAGATTCCTTTAAAGATTTTACCTGTTCAAGGTTTTCATATGGAGTTCTTATAGAAAGTCCGCAGCTTAATGTAATTTCTCTAGGAGTTGGTATTATTTGATGCTTTAGTTCTTTATTTTTAAATAGTGACTCTGTTTGCATAGCAAAGTTTACACTTTCAAATGTAATTACAAGATATTTTTCCATAGTTATAAGTTAATCACCTTTCCTGCATTTTGCATATGTTCTACTATTGTGTACATATTTGTGATTCCTCCAACTTTAAGGCTATCTTTTAAGCCATAGAAATCTAAACATGTTCCACATGATAAAACTTCAACGCCTTTTGATTCAAATTCTTTTATAGTATCTATTAAGTCTGAACCTTCAGTTGTAAGCTTAACCCCTCCATTTAAAAATAACATAGCTTTTGGAAGGTTAGCCTCTGATAAAGCAAACATAAAACTTTTCATTAAAGCTTCACCTAATTTATCATCACCTTGACCCATTACGTTTTTAGAAAATACTATAACGTCTCCGCTTATTTCTTCTTTTACCTCTTCTACTTTATTAATACCTTCAGTTACTATGTGAAAGCATCCGTTTTTCTCATTTATTTCAAAAGCAACTTCTTTTGTAGATAAAAATTTTGATACATTTTCTCTAGCAACTTCATTATCTACTATTATTTCTAAAGCTTCCCCATTTGATGCATCTAAAGCTTTTTTTGTATTAATAACAGGTTTTGGACATTCAAGTCCTTTACAATCTATAGTCTTCATTATTTACCCTCCTTAGAATATACATCTATTTATTCTTAACTTAAATATATCAAAGTAAGTCTCTTTATTTCAAACTATTTTACCTTTATAGCTATACAGTTTATCTATAAATACCCTTAGTATTAATAGATTTTTTCTATACTAATTTATACACCAAGTACTACTTTTGAATAAGTTTTTGTTTTTTCTAAATAATAATAACATATACAAATATATAAAGGAGGGTTTAATATGAATTTTTTCAAAAAATTTACTTTTATTATTATTGCACTTTCCCTATCATTTTACACCTTAAGTCCTTTAAATACTGCTTTATCTAAAGAGCTACAAGAAACAGATGCATATATTGTTTTAGATAGTGATTCTAAAAAACTATTACCAGATAGATTTAGAATTTTGTCATCTTTAAATATATCTGGAAGCTCTCAACCTACTCCTAGTCAATTTACTACATTAAAAAAGAAAATAAATAAACCTAACTTATTTATTATTGATTTAAGACAAGAATCCCATGGCTTTATAAATGATTTTGCTATTAGCTTTTATAATCAATATGTAGATTTAAATAATGGTTTTACAACAGCTGAAACTATGCTTCAAGAAAAGAAAGACTTAAAATCTATTCCTCTAGGGAAAGAAGTGACTATATACAGTAGGTCTACTAGACCTTTATATAATGTTTTTGTAGATAGTGTAAATAACGAACAAACAATAGCTAAAAATAATAACCTAAACTATGTAAGATTTTCTGTTAAAGATAGATGGATACCAGATGCTAAAACAGTAGATGATTTTATATACTTTGTTAAAAACCAAGTAAAAAACTCCCACCTTCATTTTCACTGCGAAGCTGGAGAAGGAAGAACTACTTTATTTTTATCAATGTATCAAATAGTTAAAAACCCTAATAATCTAAGCCTCCATGAGATACTTAATTATCAATACAAAATAGGTGGTTCAAATTTGTTAGACGAAAAACATAAGTATGCTTTTTTAAAAGAATTTTACACATATGTTCAAGAAAATAAAAACTCAGGTTTTAAAATTTCATATTCAAAGTGGATAAACTATTCTATAGAAACAGCTTCTACAAAATGATTCTAAATCATTTTGTAGAAGCTATTTTATACATCCATATAAAAGAATCTCATAAAAACTTTCAAATAAGTTTTCGTCTATTTCTTCTCTATCTAAAAATGACTTAGCCATAAATGTTATTGTTAAAGGATCTATATTTTCATTAAAAAGACCTTCCTTAACTCCTTTTTCATAAACTTCAATAATTTTATTAGTTTTATATTCTATTAAGTCTTCTATTAATTTATATTTCTCTGGGAACATTGAGTATATTTCTTCTTTATTATTTTTGAAAAATGTGTATGGTGATAGTAGGAAAAGATAACAACATATTTTTAATTCCTCTACAATAGTAGTACAATTTTCAAGCTGTTTATCAAGCTCTTCATAATTTTCATTAATATATAAATCTATAACATCTTTTATAATCTCATCTTTACTTTGAAAGTGTTCATATATAGTTTTTTTACTTATTTTCATATTAGAAGCTATTTCAGATACTGTTAGTTTTTTCATACCATGTTTATTTAAAATGTTAAATACTTCTTTTACAATTTTAGTTTTCAAAAAATACAACTCCTTTTATATTTTAAAAAACATTTTTATATTTTTGGTTTCCTATATATGATTAGACATATAGGACATATAACCCAAAGCCTAATATAGTATATATTGTCATTTTAAATTAGTCAAAGAGTTTTATAAAATACATTTTAAGAAACCATATTCAAAAAAATAGTTTACATATTCCAATAAATATAATATATTTATATTATAAGCATTATTTGTAAATGTAATTATATTTTCACTTTAATGATTTAGAAATCAGAATAGTAATATTCTGAATATTCGAAAAATACTTTTTTTTAATATTTTTGTAGGTGATACCTGCATGAAATATATAAATACTAATAAACAAAGGAGGAATTAACATGGAAAATAAGAAAACTCAAAAAGGTTTTCTAGGGGCTATTGAAAAACTAGGAAATATGCTTCCACACCCTATTTACATTTTCATGATCCTAGCTGTAATTGTTATGGTTATTTCTGCACTTATGTCAGGAACATCAGTTGTTCATCCTGGAACAGGAGAAACTGAAAGCATAAAAAGCTTATTATCAGCTGAAGGACTTGTTTGGATTTTTGATAATGTAGTTAAAAACTTTATTAATTTCCCACCACTTGGTATGGTTCTTGTTATGATGATTGGTTTAGGACTTGCGGAAGAAACTGGACTTTTAAGAACATTTTTAAGAAAAACTATAGTTGGAGCACCTAAAACCCTTGTTACTTTCATAGTAGTTTTTTCAGGAATATTAGGAAACATAGCTGGAAGTGCTACATTTGTAGTTATACCACCACTTGGTGGACTTATATTTAAAGCTTTAGGAAGAAATCCTATTGCAGGTATTGCAGGAGGTTTTGCAGGTGTTGCTGCTGGACTTAGTGC
The DNA here is from genome assembly GCA_023389275.1 of Bacillota bacterium. GTDB lineage: Bacteria > Bacillota > Clostridia > Clostridiales > Caloramatoraceae > Clostridium_AB. The sequence continues at coordinate 18,588 of JAEWEN010000065.1, read as the reverse complement.
AAACCTTTTAGTTACACCAACAGATGTACTTTTAGCAGGTATTACAGAAAAAGCTGCTCAAATAATTGATCCATCAGCTGTTGTTCACCCAGCAGTAAACTGGTTCTTTATGATAGCATCAACATTTGTACTTTCTTTAGTTGGTACAGTTGTTATTGAAAAAATTGTTGAACCAAGACTTGGTAAATATGATCCTAAAGATAGTGAAGATTCTGATGAAGATCAAAAACTTATGGAAATTACACCTATTGAAAATAAAGGGCTTAGAAATGCAGGTATTGCAACAGTTTTATACATATTAGCTATTGCAGCTATTACAGTACCAGCTAATGCCCCACTTAGAAACCCTGAGACAGGTGGACTTATACCTTCACCTTTCTTATCATCAATGATTATGATACTACTTTTATGGTTTATTGTAATAGCTCTAGCTTATGGTATTACAGTAGGAACTATTAAAAATACTGGTGATGTTGAAAAACATATGACAAATTCAATGAAAGGCTTTGCAAGCTTTATAGTTCTTTGCTTCTTTGCAGCACAATTTGTTGAGTTTTTCTCATATTCAAATCTAGGACTACTTTTATCTGTTAAAGGAGCAGAATTCTTTAGCAGTGCAGGTATATCAGGAATTCCTCTAGTTGTAGGATTTATAGCATTTGTAACATGTATAAACTTCTTAATGGGAAGTTCATCAGCAAAATGGGCATTACTTGCACCAATATTTATACCAATGTTTATGCAATTAGGTATGAACCCGGCTTATACTCAAGCTGCATACAGAATAGCTGACTCTGTTACAAACTGTGTATCACCACTTGAGCCATTCCTACCATTTATAATAATTTGTTGTCAAAAGTACAACAAAAAAGCTGGTCTTGGTACAGTAATATCAGCTATGATGCCAATAGCTGTTGCATTTTTATTATCTTGGACATTACTTCTAATAGTATGGACAGTGTTCAACCTACCACTAGGACCTGGTGTATACATAAAATAATTCAAAACACTTAAGAATAATCTTTAGGAGGGCTGTTTTATGAGAGAAGTTATTTTAAAGCATTTAGATGAAAACAAAGATTTTTACAAAGATGTTGCACACTATATTTGGGAAAATCCTGAAATAGGATTTGAAGAATACAAAGCTAGTGAAAAACTAATGGACATTCTTGAAAAAGAAGGCTTTGAAATAGAAAAAAAAGCTGCAGGACTTGATACTGCATTTATAGCTACTAAAAAAGGAAATGGAGAAGGCCCTACACTAGCTATTATGTCAGAGTACGACGCTTTAGTTGGAATTGGACATGCTTGTGGACATAACCTATTTTCAGTTTCATCAGTAGCAGCAGCAATAGCACTTGGAAAAGTTATGGATAAAGTTCCTGGAACTTTAAAACTTATAGGAACACCTGCTGAAGAAGGTTGTGTTTCTAATGCTGGAGCAAAAGCTATCATGATAAGAGAAGGTGCTTTTGACGGTGTAGATGCAGCTATGATGTGTCATGCAGAAGGCAGAAACATTGTTAGAAGATGCCTAGTTGCATCAGCAACTATTAAAGTTACTTTCTATGGAAAACCTGCTCATGCAGGAGGTTCTCCTCATGAAGGAATTAATGCACTAACAGCAGGAAACTTAATGATAAACAACATAAACGGAATACGTCAACAATTCCTACCAAGAGTAATAGTTAACCCTATTATTGAAGAAGGTGGAATTGGAGCAAACACTATTCCAGATAAATGTGTACTAAACCTAAGTGTTAGAGCTGATAAAAAAGCGGTATTAAATGATGTTTTAGCAAAAATTGAAAACTGTGCAAAAGCAGGAGCACTTGTTACAGGATGTACATATAAGTGTGAAAGTGATAAAGAAATTTTTGAAGATCTAATACCTAATGAAGCTTTATCACAGGCTTTCCAAAATGTATTTGATGAACTTGGAGTTGACTACTTAGAAAAAGAAGAAGCAAACTATGCTTGGGATGTTGGAAATGTTAGTTATGTATGTCCAACAATCGGACCTTACATAAAAATAGGACCAGAAACTCTAGTAGGTCATACTGATGGTTTTAGAGAAGCTAGTAACTCTGAAGAAGGATACAATGGAATGATTCTTGGAGCTAAAGCTATGGCTCTTACAGCTCTTGATTATTTAACAAATGAAAAATTACAAAAAGAAGCTAAGGAAGAGTTTTCAAAGAAAGCTTAAAAATAAACCAAAAATAATAAACTCTAAATTAAAAGGACTATCCTAAATGGATAGTCCTATTTTATTTACTGCATTGATCCTTGACTTGATGATCCTGATTGTCTACCTTGCTGAACTGTATTTTGAAGCGATTGGCTTGAAAGATCAGCATTTCCAGTTTGCATAAATTGTTGCGCCGCTGCCATAGCTGCACTTTCTCCAGCCTTTGCTTGAACTCCATTTAATGTTTTTGATGCATTTTGTATTTGGCTATCTAAGCTAGTGCTTTGAAGACTACCTTGTGAGCTACTGTTTTGCATTTGATTTTGATTCATTGAATTTGAATTCATAATGAATACCTCCTAAAAACCACCCTATATTTTTGAACCTTACTTTGTTCAACAGTTATAGTATAGGTTTAAAAAGAGAAAATTATATGTGGTATTATATGTTTATTTAACCTCTTTAATATAATTTATAGGTAAAAGATTAATAAATCTACTTCTTTCTCTAGGCGCATAGTTTTTATTATATGTATTATAAGTAAGATAAAGTCTTTTTTTAGCCCTTGTTATTGCTACATAAAAAGTTCTTTTTTCTTCTTCTATTTCATCATAACTTTTAGATATAAAAGAAGGAAAGTTATTTTCTTGAAGGCCTGCTAAAAATACATTTTCATATTCAAGCCCCTTTGATTGATGGACAGTTATTATAGGAATTCTTACTTTTCCTGTTCTTTTAGTAACTATATTCTCCATTTCACCATTTGAAAGAGAAGTTAGTTTTAAAACCTCTAATACAGCATCTCTAGATGACTTTTCTCTGTAAGTTATATCTTCCTCCATGTCTTTTAAAAACTTATAAAAATACCTAAGTCTTTCTATTTTATCGCTTCCTTTATAAAACTCACCTAACTTTAAATCATTTACAAGAAAAGTTACTATATCATGTGGCCTTTTTTCATTTGATATGGTAAATAACTTTCTAATATATGAAGATATTTTTTCAAATGATTTTATGTGTTTTGAAGTATATGCTATTCTTTCAAGTGATGTAGGCTTTATTTTTTCATTAATTGCCATAACTAAAAGTTCTTTCGTAGCTTCTATATCATCCATAGCATCATGGGTTGGTTTATGATTTGTTTTAAAAACCCTACTTAATGTTTCAAGTTTATGGTTTTCAAGATTACTATAAAACCTTCTATAAATATCTAAAGTATCATAAAAACCTTTAAAATAAGGTCCATTTAGCTTTTCTCTATAAATTTCGCTGCTTAATATATTTATATCAAATTGTACGTTGTGTCCTACTATAACAGCATCTTTAGAAAACTCTATAAACTCATTAAGTACCTTAGACTTCTCTTCTCCATTTTCCATTAAAAACTCATCAGTAAATCCATGAACATAAAAAGAATCTTCCACCGACTTTCTAGGTTTAATAAATTTTTCAAACACTTTAATTGTTTCACCTTTTGAATTTACCTTAATAGCTGCTATTTGTATAATTTCATCTTCTGTAACATCTACACCTGTACTTTCAACATCAAATACAACTATATTGTCTTTACTAAATTCATCTATTAAAGTAGAAAAATACTCTCCTTTATATGTTTTATCATCTATAAAATCACTTATAGATATTCCAATTTCCTTATACTCTTTACTTTCTATTTCTGCTAATGTTTTTTCTCCAATACCTGTAGGAAATCTTTTAATTATTCTTTTAAGACTTGTAGTATCATGTTTATTTCCTATAAGCTTAAAAAACGCAATTACGTCTTTTATTTCTATTCTTCTAAAAAACTTATACTCATCTACAAGAATAAATTCAAAACCTTGTCCATCTTTTTGCATATAAGAAAGCTCACGACTAAGGTCTTTATTGTATCTATTACTTCTAGTTAATATACACGTTTTTGAAATATCTTCTCCTCTTTGTAAAAGACTGGCTATTTCATTATTTATGTATTTTGCTTCTTCAAACATAGAATCACAAGACTTTAAATATATTTTATCCCCTTCATTTTTAGATTCACATGTAAAGCCACTTTTGTATAAATTAGATGCAACTTCAAATGCATTAAAAAGAAAATCTAATGATGCATTTGTTAGGTTTTTAGTAGCTCTATAATTTACATCAAAAACTATTTCCAAAGGTAAATATTTTTCTCTATATAAGCTAAATATTTTCTCTGGATTTGATCCTCTCCAAGCATATATTGTTTGAAAAATATCTCCACAAAGAAGTATATTATTTTTATAGAAAAGCTTTTCTATAATTAAGTATTCTTCAATACTTGTATCTTGAACTTCATCAATATTTATATACTTATATTTTTCTCTTAAATAAGAAACAACCTCTTGATTTTCCATAATTCTTTTTGTATGAATAATAAGGTCATTAAAATCAAGTCCGTGATTTTTTTCAAGCTCTTTATTATATGCTGTAACTAAAGCTACCCCATAGGTTGAAGCATATGTTTTAAATTCAAAATAGTTGTCTGCATTGCTTTTTGCAGCATACTTTAGCTCCCCTTCTTTTTCACTTAAAACATTTAAAAGAGCATCTTCATAGCTTATGTTTTTCTTTAAAATTTCTTCCTTAACAAAGTTAATTAAACTTTGCAGTATATTTATAGAAAACCTTTTCTCTATTATAGATTTTATAATTTCTTTACAGTCATCTTCATCGAAAACTATAAAGTCTGTAAATATATCTGTATGCTTTTTTGCTTCCCTTTTAATAATATCAAAACAAAAGCTGTGAAATGTTTTTATTGTTATTTTATTTGCGTCTTTTTTTACTGTAGACTTAATTCTTGCTTCCATTTCCTTTGCAGCTTTGTTTGTAAATGTGATACAAAGTATTTCGTCTGGGTTTGCTTTTTTTGTTTCTATAATATTAACTATTCTATTTGAAAGTGTTTCCGTTTTTCCTGTTCCAGCTGATGCTAATAATAATATATTTTCATCAAGCTCATTAACAACCTGTTGTTGTTTTTCATTTAGATTCAAAATAAATCCTCCTAGTAAATGTAATTTATATATATTCTATCATGTGTGTATTAAAAATAGAATTAAAGCTTAAAAACTAATGTTTTTTTGTGTAAGAAAATAATGTTATAATTAAATAAAATATATAGGAGGGTAATATGAAAAAAAGACCTTTAATTATACTAATTATAATAATAGCTTTTTTAGGGATTTATTTTATTCAATCTAAAAAAGCACCTACTATGGATAAAACAGCAATAGCTAATGATTTAATAAAAGGTACAGAGGACATTTTAAAATCACAGCCTAACAATTTTGAACTTGGCATGGAGAAAAAATTCGAAGATAAACTTTTTGTTATTTACTCATTTGAAAATGGCGATACAAAATACTTAGGATATGGAATATATAAAGAAACTAAACCTCAAAAATACTCTAGAGAATCAATAGGAAACTATCAATACATAGATGAAAATATATGTACTGGTACAGAAACACTAAAACTTAAAGATAAACCTATTACTATAGCCTTTGGAAAAAATGAATCTAATAAAATTATTTCTAAAACAGTTAATATAAATAGTAAAGACTTTACTGTTGAATTTGAAAAAGGATATTCTATAAAACAAATAAATTAAAAAGACTACTAAGAAAGGTGAGTATTCACCTCACCTTTTATATATTAATATCTTTTATAATATATCACCAAGCCAAAATTTTAAATCAGCATAAACAATACTTTTGTACCAATCATTTTTTTTGTAGTTAGCAATTACTTCATAGTTGCCATCTTTTAATCCATATTGGAGAATACTTCCATCTTGATTAACGATATTGTATTCAGTAACTCCAAATTTCTCATATACAAGAGGTTTAGAAAACAAATCATTACTTGCAGTAGCTTTAGATAAAACCTCAAATACAATACAAGGGCTTGAAATAAATTTTTCTCCCTTAGTCTTTCCATCACATATAACAAATACATCAGGTTGAAATTCATATTTTGAATTATTATCTTCAAAGATCACTCCAATTTGCTCGGAAAAAACTTCACAATTTGTACCTTTAAAGAACTTCTTCATCTCAAATACAATATTATTAACTATCCTATTATGCTTAATACTTGTAGGGGACATATTAACTACTATCCCATTATAGTATTCAAGTTTATCATCAGTACCACCTTGCATTTCTAAATATGTTTCATAACTTATATAAGGGTTTATCATACTCACTTAAAACACCTCCTTAAACATATTATATATGTTTCATATGAAAATAATCAATTTTAATAGAAATGAATTGCTGTTTTTATTTTTCATTATGGAAAAATTTTATAAATATTGTCTTCCATTTCATATTCTGCATAGTATAATATTAATGTCAGAATAATTTTAATATAGAAACATATTTTACAATAAGTATTTTGTAATATTAAAGTAGGTGATTTTGTAATGACTAATAAAAGCGAATATATTATTTCTACAGACCAAATAACTTCTCCACTAAAAAAAATATTTATCCCATGTATAGCAATTATTTTGACTCATTTTATAATATGGAATGAATCAAGTTTTTCAGGTAGTTTACTAGCTGAAAAAGGTATTTTTGTTATAATACTTGCTTTTATGCTAGGTATTCTTTTATCAATTGTACTTCACGAAGGAATACATGCTATAGTTTTTATATTTGCAACTAAGCGTGGCTTTTCATGTATTAAATTTGGTATTAAAGATGGAAATCCCTATTGTCACTGTAGCGAAAAAATGAAGGTAAAACATTATATCACTTCTTTGCTTGCTCCTTTTATAATTCTTGGGATATTTCCTTCTATTATAGGGATTTATACAAATGAAATAATTTTAACTATACTTGGTGTATTTAATATTATTTCATCTGCTGGAGACCTATGTATACGCTCACTTTTAAAATCATGTCCTAAAAATAATTTTATAGAAGATCACCCTTGTGAAATAGGATTTTACTTATATGAATAAAAATGGATGAACTAATCATCCATTTTTTCTTTGTTAGAATATTTAACTATATAATGTGTCCCACAAATAAATAATCCCATTATACCTAAAGAGTTAAAAAGATTATTATCCTCTTTAGATTCACTTAAAACCATATTTGAATCTTTATTATAGTTTTCTATAGCTTGTTGTTTATAAGTCTGTCCTCTGCCACATCTAAGACTTGTTAAAGGACATCTTCTAGAACAACCTTCACAAAACAGTTTACTTAAATAATCCTCTAAAGCATTATCTGATTCTACAGATAAACTATTAAAACTTATAGTTTCATATTGCTCTTCTGTATCCCTATTTCTTTTTCTCTTAAAATTTTTGTATTCATGGTGATTTTCTTCTTTTATAAATGGAGCTGTAAACTTATCTATTACATCTCTACTACGTATAGAATCAAGTCCCATAACCATTATTGCTATAGATATTATTGTTAAAATAACTTCTCTTAATCTACTTTTACCTTTAATCCTAAACATTTTTCTAAAACCATTTAAAATCAACTCTCCATGTAGTCCTATATGAACTGATATTAATATTAAAGATACATAGGATGAGAAATGGTGTAAGCTTGACCAAAGCTCTTTATTATTACTATTAAACATTGTAAAAAGACTTTCTGATATAAGTACACCACTTATTATAATGAAACATACTAAAACAAATAACAAGCAATCTACAACATACATAATCTTTGTTTTTAAATTTACCTTTTTATTAAAAAAGTTTTTACTTAAAGCCTTTATAAATCTAAAATTTAAAGCTTTATGAATGGAAAATAATAAAAATACTACAATTCCTAAAATCTCATGTAACTTTACTCCTGTTATAAATATGTTCATTAGAACAACCAATATAATAGTCATTAAAATATCTAGTAACAACTTTTTCTTATTCATAAACCTCTCCCCTATTACTTATTTCCTTTATTTTGCAATAATAATAAGGTAATTTTATGATGAAAATGTGACAGTTTTGTGTTATTAATAAATATTAATATAAAATAAGTAAAGGTACCTATACAGTTACCTTTACTTTAATTATTTTTATTTAAATAACCATGGCCTTTCTTTAATTATCATTTCTTTTACCTCTTGTGAAGATAAACCTTTTTCAGGATACTTTGTCCAATATTTTTCTATTTCATATGCAGCTATTTGGTCCTTTTCGTAATCGCTCATTTCACTAAACTCTTTTTTAGTAGGTTGATATGATTTATCACTTTTCCATTTTTTATATCCTTCACTATAATTAGTCCTAGATTGATCATATGGATCTGTATATTTATATATTTTTGATATTTTTGAATCTATTTTCTTATATAACTTTTCTAGATCATCTTGTGAATAGCTTTTATAGTTTTTTGATATTTCAACTCTTTCATTAGCAAAGTATTTTCCTATATCTGAAATTTTATACTTATAATTAGCATAATCAATTCTTCCACCAATTATATTTTCTGCTACGCACATATCTAATTTATTAGAAGCCCATTTATAATAAAATTTAAACTTATCTTTATCTACATGAGTTATATTATAAAAATCTTCACAAACTATTATGTCATTTTTAAATGCATTATCAAATAAACTTAAATTTTCTCTAATTACTTGAGTTGACATACCTTTAAACATGGTTAACTCTTCTAAAGGTTTATCAAGTATCAAAGATGCAAGTTTTAATGTAATGTCAGAATAAGCATATACATCATTACTATTTATCTCCACATTATATAGTGGGTTTTTAACTTCATACCTTCCATCTTCAACCATTCTATACTCTAAGCCACTTGCTTCATGCTTTTTAAATTCTTGCTCCTTTTCAGAACAGCTAACAAAAAATATACATGTTAAAAGGCAAAGTAAAAGTATAATTTTTTTCTTCATGTTTTTTAATCTTCCCTTCTTTAGTAAAATATATAATTTTTATATAAATTTATGCAATTTTACGTTTTAAGTATATCATCAAATCTTAAAATTAAACAATAATTTTAGATACTACAGATTATATTAAAAAATAAAAATTTTATTCAATTCAATGTTGACAAAAACACTCATATATCATATTATATAGTTGAGAATGAATTTCATAATTATTTTGAAAGGTGGTTTAAAAGTGGAAGCTTTAACTTTTCACAATAAATTAATATCCATGAACGATAAGGATTACATAGAGAATCTTTTAATTTATCAAGCTTCTCTAGTTATTGCGGGAGTTAAACCTGCTACTACTTTTACAATAAACCTAAAAAACCAAAGACTAAATAATTTATGGAATAAGTACGGTATCAACTTTTTAAATAGTGTCCCCCTCGACCACTATGAATTAGTTAATACCAATGATTTAAGAGTAGTTATTATATATAATGAAAAGTCTTTAATCAAAAATTTAAGTAATACAATGACACACAACTTTTTAATTAATCTAGGGTATCCTAAGAACCTTACTGTTAAACCCTACCTTAATATATTAAAAAAGCGTTATTTAATATATACTTGTCCACACGAATTAGGAATATTTTTAGGTATACCTCTAGATGATGTTAAAGATTTTATAAACTGCTCAGAAAAAAAATGTTTACTATGTGGTTACTGGAAGGTTTATAACAACCTTCATAAAGCTACCGCACTTTTTCAAAAGTATGACATAGTAAAAACCTTTGCAATAAACAGTATTTTAAACGGAACCCTATCCTATAATATTGTTAACAACATAAGAAATTCATTTAATACCCAAACCTAAATACTAAATATACAAGAAAAGCCTAGCTAAACACCTCTTCAGTATAGCTAGGCTAATTTTTTATAAATCAATTATATTATTAATATTTTCACTATAAACTTCTAAAGATATTGGAGAAGCTATAAATCTATATGCCTTTTCTCTATTTTCAGTAATATAAATAGTTTCTTCTTTTTTGTTTTTAAAAATAAAGTTTATGGATATATGAGTGCCATCTATATATTTTTCACCATTACTAAATTTAGCCTTAGTATTTAACAAGTCGTAGATCTTTTTTTGAATCTCTTTATCTTTTATAATCCTAGATTCCTGTTTATCTACATAATTTATCTTTATAGTTTCTATACTGTCATAATCAAAGTTTAAAACCCTCAAGTTAGATAAATAAATATACCCAGCTAAAATTAAAGCTATAAATATAACAAAAACTAGGCGCCTACCTTTAGACATATAATATCCCCCTATAAAAATTATAATTAGAAATATTATACACTATATATCCATTATTTGTAATATTTATTGTTGTTTTCCTCTACATAAAATAGGAATTTCTTTAACTACTTCATCCTCTTTAATTAAATAAGCACTGTTATATAAATTACATACAGGACAAATATGGTTTGGTATTATTTCTACCTTATCACCTATATTTACAGCATTTCTAAAATCCTTATTATATATAATAGCATGTTCATCAAATACACTATCTATATACACATTATTAAAGTTTTTTATTGTACCTACTCCATTTGTTTTGCATATTCCAACGCTTCTTGACTGCATTGTAATTCCTTTAGCTCCTACATCTGTTATTACTCTTTCACTTGTAGGTTTACTTATAACTGTTGTTAAAACAGTAGCTGCACATCTTTTATGGCTTCCTATAGCATTTCCTTGAGATGCATCCATAAATATATAAGTACCTATTCTAAGTTCTGTAACCCCTTTCATTATTTGAAAATCAAACATAGATGAAGGTGTAGACCCTATACTTACAACTTCTAATGGATAGTCTAACTTTCTTGCTATATCTGAAAACTCTAATGTACGCTTTTGAGCAGCATTAAATATTTCTAAACACTCATTTTTATCCTTTGCTTTATAAGAGTGTCCATCATGTGAGAAAATACCTTTTAAATAAACATTTTTACATGTTTTTATATAGTTTACTAAATCAATAAAATCTTGTTTTTCTATTATACCTGAACGGTTTTCTCCTACTTCTATTTCTATTAAAACCTGAGCTTTTTTAGGAGAGTTTTCAAATACCTTCTCCACCATTTTAGTTTGCTCTATACTATCTATTCCAAATGATATATTTATTTTTTCTGAAAGAGATTTAATTTTATTAAGCTTGTACTCCCCAACTACTTCATTAGCTATAAAAATATCATTAAGTCCATTTTCAGCCATTACCTCTGCTTCTGATACCTTAGCAACTGCAATTCCCTTTGCTCCTTTTTCTTCTTGAAGCTTTGCAAAATAAGGCATTTTATGTGTTTTTGTATGTGGTCTTAATGTTACATTATTTTTATTAGCATAAGCTTGTATATACCCTATATTATCTAAAACTATATCACTATCTATTAAAAGACATGGTGTATCTAAATCATACTTTTTCATATTTATCCTCCTAATTGCTTTTTATCCCAGCTCCACAAAGTGGCATTACTACCCTTTGGTTTTTAAGTTCTGGATACTTTTTAATATATTCTAAGTAACCTGCATAATTTGCTGCTGAAGTTATTTCTACGTATATTCCTTTAGATGCTAGTGTTTCACGTGAAACATTTATACTTTCTTCATTAACTCCTATTATATCCCCATTAGTTTCTCTAATAGCTTTTAGTATTTCTTCACCTCTAGCTGGATCTGCTATAGCTATTCCTTCAGCTAATGTTCCTTTATTTTCTACTGCATCTACAGTATCTTTTCCTTCAGTAAATGCTTTTAATATAGGAGCACAATTTTCAGCTTGTACTGCTAATATTCTAGGCATTTTACTTATATATCCCCACTGTAAAAGCTCTTTAAATGCAATATATGCACCTATTAAAAGTGTTCCATTTCCAACTGGTACAATAAATGCATTTGGCATGTTTTTATTAAAGTCTTCAAACACCTCATAAAAATATGTTTTTGTTCCTTCCCAAAATAAAGGATTATATATATGACTTGCATAGAAAAGACCTTTTTCCTCAACCATTTTTATAGCGGCTTTTGCAGTATCTTCCCTACTTCCTTCTATTTTATATATAGTAGCTCCATGTGCCTCTATTTGCTTTATTTTCTTATCTGATGTAGATGCTGGCACAAATACGTTGCATTTAATACCTGCTCTTGCACAGTAAGCTGAAATAGCTGTTCCCGCATTTCCACTACTATCTGCTACAACTTCTTTAACCCCTAGCTTTTTAGCCATAGATATTAAAACTGCAGCTCCTCTATCTTTAAATGAAAGAGTTGGCATATAATAATCTGCCTTTGCATAAAGATTTTCATTAATCTTAATTAATGGTGTATTTCCTTCACCAAGGGTTACATCTTTCCAAACATCATCTTTTTCAAGTGGAAGTGAGTTTATATATTTCCATAAAGATTTTTCATTTAAGTCATTTTGTAAAATAGGAGATTTATTGTATGAAATATTTAAAAGACCTCCACATTCACATTTATACTTATTTAAACTTATATCATAACTTTTATTACATTTTGTACAAACATACCTCATCTTCTGTCTCCCCCCTTACCTTTTACTTTAATTATATCTATATTTCATAAAATTTTACATAAAGAAAAAACCACTAAGAATAATCTTAGTGGCTTTTTTAGTAAAACATATTTATTTAAAGGGTATAATTGATAGCTAATTTATTAAACTCATTTTCTTTTTCATTTAAATACTTTTTAAATGAGTATCCTGTATTATTTAAATCTATTGCTAAATTTCTAATAAACTCAGGTATTTTACTTTCTGGAATAAATCCAATTTCTTTTCCAAATTTAGCTTCTTCTTCACTGTAAAAACCTCCAACAAAAAGGTTGAATCCTTCCTCTACCTTTTCACCAACTCTTTTTTTACATCCTGAAAAACCTATATCACTTATTTGGTGACGTGAACAAGAGTTTAAACAACCTGATATATGAATTGATGGAAGAAGACTTTCATCTATATTATCTTTTCTTACTTCATTTAAAATATTTTCTAGTAAAGCTTGGCTTTTCTCTATTCCTATTTGGCAAGTAGGGACCCCTATACAGCTTACACTTTGTCCAAACTTTGTATTTTGTCTCATATGCTTAGTAATCTCTAAAAGATGCTCTGCTTCGCTTTTTAGAAGGTTTCTAATATACATGTTTTCTTCCATGCTTAATCTTATTTCTGCATTTTCATATTCATTAACAAAATCCACTATTGTTTTTAAATCATCTTTTAAAAGCTGACCATTTACAGGATGAATTACTACAGTATATAATCCATTTTGCTTTTGGCTTATTAAATATGGAGTATCGCCTCTATTATCTTTTTCTATATAAGGTTCTACTACTGCATCTAATTCTTTAAGCTTTAATTCACTTTTAACAGCTTGTAGATGTGATTCATAACAGTTTAAAAACTCATCTACTCCCATTCTTCTTGGTATATATCTAATACGAGCTTTAGCTTTATTTTGATAATCTCCCTCAGCTACAAATAATCTTATTATAGCTTCAACGTGATATAAAACATCTTTAGGCTCTATTAACTTATTATATTTAATAGCTACAGCAGGATTTTGTCCAAGTCCCCCTGCAAGAAATACCTTAAAATAAGGTTTCCCATCTTTTAAAGTAGCTATAAATCCTAAATCATTTACACTAGCTTTTCCCTCATCATTACTACTATTAGAAAAAGCTATTTTTAGCTTTCTAGGTAGTTTGTACGACGTTATATTATCAATTAAATATTCTCCAGCTAAAAGAGCATGATTTGTAGGATCAAAGGATTCTCCTTTTTCAACTCCTGAAAGAGGTGATAATGATACATTTCTTGGGAAGTTCCCCCCTGATCCTCTAGTATAAAGATTATTATCTATAGCATCTTCCATAATGTCACATACTTCATCAATGTTAAGGTTATGAAGCTGAACAGCTTGTCTTGTTGTTAAATGTATTGCTTCTAATTTATATTTATCTACATAAGAATTAATCAAATTTATATGTTTATTACTTATAATGCCTGATGATGTACGAAGTCTCATCATAAAACCATTTTTGCCTCTTTGAGCATAAACTCCCATACCACCAGACATTCCTTTAAAATCTCCAACACTAATTTCACCATTTATAAATTTATGTCCTAATTCTCTGAAATCCTTTATCTCTAACTTTAATTTTTCATTAAAACTCATACTAATCCCCCTAAACCCCATTAATTCCTACTATTACTATATGTTTTGTTATTTTCTTATTTTACCATTTTTGTAATTAAAGTAAAGGGGTTTTTGTAAAAAATATTATTTTATATAAATTTCCTATGTACATTTTCCATATATAAATTTAATATTATTTGTAGAGTTAATTTTTATTTGGGAAAAAGGACGTGGATAAATGGCCAAAATCATACAGTTTACAGATATAACAAAAAATCATGTAGCTAATATAGAAACTGAAGCATTAAATAAATTTGGAGCAATTCTTATGAGTAACGACGAGTTTTTAATACCTGATGTAGCTTTTTTCTCAGGATCAGCTGAAGTAAAACAAGTTATTAAAATAGGAAAAATTAAAACTCTTTTTCATGAAGACGTTTTAATTGCATTAGATAATCTTTTATCTAATGATGAAGAAGATGATATACTTGGTATTTATTCTGTTTTAGACAATGATGGAGAAGAAAGAATAAATGTAGTAAACATGGCTACAAATAAAGAAATAACACTTAATATAAGTGGTGACTTTAAAAATCCTACAGAAAGAAAATATATAACAGCTTTAATAGCTAACAATATAAATAAACAAAATGTATGTGTTAGAGCATTGTTATTTTATTCATTTGAGGAAATGGAAGAAATGCTTAGAAAAAGTCATTAAAAAGGTTGTGCATTTAATTTTGCACAGCCTTTTTAGTTTAAAATCCTGTATTTCCAGAATCAAATGTATCAACTAAATCAATAGGAAATATATCAAATATTTTTTGTCTTAACAAGTATTCACTTTTAAACCTTATAACCCATAACTTAATAATAGCTAAAGGAACTGAAAAAGGAGTTTTCCCACTTTGATACATTTCAATTGCATCTAAGAAAAACGCTTTTTCCTCCTTAGATAAATCATTAGAAAAATATCCAAGTAAATGTAAAAGCATATTTACATTTCTATTTCTAGTTGTTTTAGTAATTAAGGCATTGGAAAGCATTTTGCCATATTCTTTTAAATCATCTTCTATAGTTTCTTTAGTAGAATTTGCAACTATTCTTCCCATTTCTTTTTGCTTTGAAGGACTATATGCCATTAATAAATACTTGTAATCACTTTGAAAATCTATTAAAGATTTAACCGACTTTTCCCTAGCTACTTTTTCAAAATTAAAACTTACAAATACCTTAGTTAAAAAGTGCTCTCTTATATCAAAATTCATAAGTCTTCCTTCATCTTCTATAGCTAATCCGTTAAACTCATTTAATATATTATCTGCAAATATTCCACTGGCTCTTCTAGTTAAAGTAGGTACCTTACCATGACTTTTATATAGTTTTACATCCTTCATGCCACATGATGGAGATTTACTTTTAAGTATGATTCCATTAATATTTTTAACCTTTATATCATCTATAAAATCACTTGAGAATTTTTTCATTTCATATGTAAAGTCTTCACCTGTTTTAGAGTTTACTAAAAGAATTTCTTCCTCTGGTTGAATAAGCCTTAAAACCTCTCTAGGACACGAAAGACCTATTTCCATTTCAGGACAAACAGTTATAAAATCTATATGACTTTTTAACTTATTTATGAATTTGTTTTTTACCATACTTCCATCATAGCGGCAAGCCTCATGCTCTAAACACCTACTTACTAATATAACTGGTTTTTCCTTAATCATAAATACCCTCCTAGTAAGCTTTATATATTATATTATCTCGTTAATACAATAAAATATTTATTTAAATTTTTTCTCATTCCATATCTTAGTCCATTCACTATAAGTTAATCCTGTTATTTCCTCTAAAGTTCTTCCATCTAATGGATAGCAACTACCAAATGTAAAAACATTAGGTAATGAAAATCCACCAATTACCTTATTATCTGTTAACATAATATATAAATCCACTCCATCTTTAGCGTTTGAATCCTTTTTCTCAAGAGGATGATTTTTTACTTCAAAACCATACACTAAAATTTCTTTTCCAAAGTATTTACTTGGCTCATTATTTTGGACACTCCATACTTGATGGTATAAAATATTTTCTGACTTACTTTCTAGCAAACTTTTATCAAATATATATTTTTGAACTTCGCCTTTTTCAGAAATAATTTTATATCCCTTATCTTTTACATACCTTTTAGCTATGTTTTCATTAGTGTTATTAAAAATTAAATATATAATTAAAACAGTAGTTATAATAATAAATATTAAACCTCTTTTAGTTTTAATATTCATTTATCTATCTCCTTTTATTGAAACTAATTAAATATAAGAATAAAGAAATACACGAACTTATAAATGTAATATAAAATCCATAATGAGCTGTACTAAAACTTACTGATAAATCTATTTTTCCTGTAATGGTTAATACATGCCATGTAAAAAAAACATATATACATGATATTGGAGTAACCAAAAGCCATATCAAAGTTATAATATTTAATAGTCTAGAAATATCATTAAATACTATAAAAATAAGTGAAAAAATTATTCCTATAAAGATACTTGGATAGAACTCAATAAAATTCCACCCAGTAGTATAATCCATACTTTTCTCAAAGAAAAACCATGGAAGAAACAATCCAATTATACTAATAAATATAAATACTATAATTATCTTATTTAAAGCCTTCAAAATGTATCCCCTTTTCATTAAAACCTAACTATTTGCTAATACGAAAGTTAACATATAAATTAAATGTTGCTGCATAAATACTTAAAATAGAAACTAATACTAAACATACTGCCTGTCCTTTTTTAGATTCTTTGTAACTTTCTTGTGCCAAAATCCCAAACAGTCCACTCATTGATAAAAGCATTATGGGATTGGCAATACTATAATCTAATAAATTTGTTAAGCTTAAAATTGCAGAAGTAATTCCTGTAATACGTAATAAAATTTTTACATACTTCATTGTAAGCACTCACTCCTATAATAATTTCAAAATGTACTAATTACAGGTTATTATAAATTCAATGAAAATATTGTTGAAAATTGATGATTATATTTTATAAAGTTATCTGCTAATAATATAAAATAAAAAAAGAGCATTGCTGCTCCTTACTATTTTCAATATAAATCTAATTATTCTCCACTCTTGTTCCGCCATCTTCCAACTCTTTTAAATAAACAATTAACTTATCGTCTTTAGGCATTATTTTAAACTTTACTTCCTGAGTGTCTCCTTTTTCAAAATTTATTTTCGCATATAAAGCTAAATAATTTGAGTTCAATTCACTTTTATCTAGCACTTCAAAATCCTTTATTCTTTGCTCTGGATCTTTAAGCGATTTTATTACATGTTCCTTATAATCCTCAATCTTATCAAAACTTCTGTCCATTGAAATAGATAATATTTTTTCAATATCTTGTTTCTTATATGCATTTAAAAAATCTGTTAAAACACTTACCCCACTTTTAGTGTCAATAGAAATGCTTTTTTCTTCAGAGGAACATGCAACTATAGAAATCATAAAAACAAAAGTAATAAGTATGCTTATACATCTTTTAAACATCTATTCTTCCCCCCATAATAGAATACATTAACTATATGGTATTATAAGTTTAATAAAAATAATGTTGAAAATTGATGATTATATTTTTTAAGTTTATGTATAGTAGCTAATTCAGAAACATAAGCCACACTTTCACCAAATTTACTTTAAACTTAAACTATAAAATCAATATATTAGTCCTTTTCCTTTGTCCATTTTAAATAATTATATAATAATTGAATAATAGATTGAATCATGAAGATAGCATAGAGTATAGTAATTATATTTGTTATTCCTATTAGATAAAATAGTCCATATATCAAGCTTCCAAAAACAATAGTCCATAATGTTCTAATAAATTTTCTTCTATAGCTTAAATTCTTATACATAAATTCAAATCCTTTATCAACTTTCAATAATATTACCTCCTTGTCAACTATATATTTTAGATTAGCATAAATTTAATAGAAAGTATTATTCCTATCGTTAACTGAAATATCATTTTTATAGTAAGTTTATTCCAATTATAGCATACCCTATAAACAATATTGGTTAACAAAATATAACCTATCCAATTGCTATTTTAAATTTTATATTAAAAATATTATCTTTGAATTGGAATTTTTACTATTAATGGTACTTGAGAATTAGTAGCCATTCCTTCAATTCTAAATTCTAAAGTATCTCTATAAATAGAAACACCATTTAAAGCTCTTATGTTAAATGTCATTT
>JAEWEN010000060.1 GCA_023389275.1 Bacillota bacterium | reverse complement strand
AGTATCTTTTTTTCACTGTCATTAACTCTATCATATCCTATGCCTAACTTACCTAGCTTGTTTACTTTTCTACTTTTAAAAGCTGCATTTTCTTTTAATGGTGCTTTGCAATAATTATGTATTTCATTACTTCCACTAATCGCTTTAAATTCTTTTTTATCATACACTGCTAATGCTATGTTTATAGAATCTTGTAGTGCTTCACTTTGATGTATATTAAATGAATTTTCATTTTCATGAACCTTTATATATTTACTTATATTCCTTATTAAGCGCTGGATTCTTGGCACATTATTACTTAAATATTCATGATACAATACACTACCTTTTTCAGCTTTACTATATGAATAATTTATTTTCTTAGGTATTTTTATAGATACTGTTTTAATTTTAGTATCTTCGTTATACACTTCTTTTGCATTTTCATTTGAATTTATAAGTATTTTCTTTAAAAGTTCAATATCTTTTGCATAAAGATAGTCTTTATCTATTTCATTTTCTAAATTTATTAGCTTTATTTTGTCTTTCTCATCTATTTCAGAAGATATTTCATTTGACAATTTCTCTATAATATTTAGTATATTATCAACATCTTCCTGAAAACACGGCTCTCTTTCATATTCAATTCTATCTATATTTAACTTTTCTATTTTACTTAACTTTTTCCATAAACTATTATATTCATTTTCAAATAATATGATTTTTTCTATATAATCAATTAAATCATTAATATCATTTACCTTATAGGTAATATTTTTTCCTTCAATTCATGTATATATATTTTCTATTAAACTACTATCTATATTAAAAATTTTCCCAAACTCTTTTTTAAAGTCTTCTTCATTAGATTTATTTATTTCAAAACCTTCTTTTTTTATCTCATCTTTAAAATCTTTTAAACTACTTATTTTTATTCGCTTTTTCTTTTCCGTCATACACTCCATAATTTTGTCTACCTCAATGTGCCACTTGTTTTATCTATTTATTTAACTATCCAATTTTTATTTAAAATATCTTTAAGCATTTCTACTTTATCTATTCCTAAAATCTTTGATATTTCCTGCTCTATTTTAAGCTTTAACTCATCACTTTTTCTACAATAATCTTTCCCTTTATCTGTAAGTTCAGTATATTTATTTCCTTGGCTTACAACAAATTTTAAATATCCTCTTGCCTCTAACTTTTTAGCACATTTAAACATTGCTTGACGAGATATATTTGCTTGTCTTGCTACCTCTGCAATAGATATTTTCCCCATATTAATTTTAGCTAAAAGAAGTCCTTCTGTATGTGATATACTTTCTTCCTCACTTTCAGACCATCTATCTTCAACCTCTCGTCTAAGAAAAATATGTTTTTCACTTACTAAATCTATTATGCTTAAATCTTTTTTCATTTTCTCACCTTATTTTATATTTTTATATATTGTAACACATTTTTATTAAAATCTAGATTTTTAAGTCAACTTAGTTGACAATATTTTTAGCTATTGCTATACTTATCAAGTCAACTTAGTTGACACTTTTCATTTTTAGGGGGCAATTAAACATGGGACAAACAAAATTTCAAAGATTTATTTTTACACTAATGATGTGTTTTGGTATGGTTCTTTTTATGACCTTATACAACATGATATTAAATGAAGGATTAAATCCTCAGCTTTTTAATCATTTATTAAAAGACTTTTGGCCAGGATTTTTCGTAGCGCTTTTATTAGATGTATTTATTGTTGGTAAAATTGCTAAACCAATTGCATTTAAAATTGTAAAACCAAACAAAGATACTAAACAAATAAAAATTATTTTGGCTATTTCAATTTGTATGGTAGTTGGAATGGTACTATTTATGTCTATGTACGGTGCTATTGTTGCTGCTGGTTTTAGTAGTGAGGCTCTAAAAATCTATCCATTATGTATAGCTAGAAACTTTATTGCTGCACTACCACTTAATTTACTTATTGTATCTCCTTTAGTTAGATTATTATTTGGGAAAATATTTTCTATTTAATATAAATAAAACTCTTGTCTAATTAGTTTAGGCAAGAGTTTTTGTTTACTTTTATTTTAAGCTATCTAAAAGATTTATAATATATTTTGATGTATCTTTCATTTGCTGCTTATTTGTTATTAAAGCTTCACCATCACCTGATTGGTGTCCATAATCTCCAAATCCTCCGTGATTTCCATCTTTTATTTCTATAAATTCTGAACCACTTGGCATAATGCTTTTAGCATCCTTTACTTTATTTAAATCTGCAACTTTATCATTACTTCCCCATAATGATATAACCTTTACATTACTACTTCTAAGATCTGTTTTATCTTGAGGATATGATGCTAGTAGCACTAGACCTTTTACTTTATCATTTTTAAGAGCATAGTCTGATGCCATAACCCCTCCTAAAGAATGTCCTCCTATAACCCAAGTGTTAATATCTTTATACTCTTTTATTATATTATCTGCTTTATTAGGTGATAAAATTGCTAAATTAAATCTCATTTTAGCAATAACAACAGTGTATCCATTTGACGCTATTTCCCTTGCTATTGGTGCATATGCTGAAGCCTCTACCTTTGCTCCTGGATAAAAAATAAATCCTATTTTTTTATTATTAGACACTGGCTTAAATACAATATCTTCATTTTCTTGAACTTCAACTTTAACTATAGAATCTGACTTTAAACTGTTTAATGCTAATGAACCTGACTTATAGTATGAACTTACATAAATAAAAAATCCCCCAATTACTACTATTAAAAAAATAGCAATAGCAGTAAAAATTTTAAACTTTAAAGATTTTCTTTGTTTCATAGATTAATCTCCTTTTTCTATTTGTATTATATTTTATTATAATTAAAATAATTCTTCGTAAGCAATTATATAAATATAATAATGGGTTTTATGATTTATATAATATTGACTTTAAAAAACCCCTAGGATAATATTTAAACTATGTTAAAACATAAAAAGTTTTTCTTATAAGGAGATGATCCTATGAAACAATACATTTTAAAGAGAAAGAAAATTCTAACTATATTTACTTTAATAGGAATAGGAATTTTAATTAGTACTTTACTTTTTGTATATATTAAAAGACCTAGTCCAAAGAATACTCTTATAGAGTACATGTCCTATATTAACTCAAAAAACTATGAAAAAATGTATGAAATGATTAGTGATAAAAGCAAATCAACTATTTCAAAAGAAGATTTTATAAATAGAAACAAAAAAATTTACGAAGGCATAGAAGCTAAGGATTTAAAAATAAATATAAATAATGTATCTGATTATAAAGGAAGTAAATCTATAAGTTACGAAACTAGTATGAAGACTTTAATAAGCGATGTAAGCTTTTCTAATAAAGTACTACTAAATAGAGATTCAAATAGATACTATAAGATTGAATGGGATTCTAGTGTTATATTTCCTAATTTAGGTAGAAACGATAAGGTAAGAGTAGCAAAAATTGTAGGAGAAAGAGGAGAGATATTAGATAGAAATGGAGTGGTTTTAGCTGGAAAAGGTAGAATATCATCTGTAGGAATTGTTCCTGAAAAACTAGGAGAAGATCAATCTAATAATATAAAAAAATTAGCAGTCTTATTAGGTTTAACAGAGGATGATATTAATAAAAAATTAAGTAAATCTTATGTAAAACCTGATTCATTTGTAGAGATTAAGTTAGTTTCTAAGGATAATACAGAACTTGAAAGTAAGCTTTTAGAAATTCCAGGAGTTAAAATTTCTTCTGTAGACTCAAGAGTTTATCCGTTAAAAGAATCAGCTGCTCATTTAACAGGTTATATACAAAGTATAAATGGAGATGAATTAAAAACATTAAAGGAAAAAGGTTATACTCAAAACAGTATTATAGGAAAAATAGGTTTAGAAAAGTTATTAGAAGATAGAATTCGTGGAATAGATGGAAAAAGTATTGATATTGTTGATGAAAACGGAAATGTTAAAGAAACACTAGCTAAAATTCCTGCACACAACGGTGAGGATGTAAGACTTACTATTGATTCAGCCCTTCAAACGAAACTATATAATCAGTTAAAAGATGATAAAAGCAGTACAGTTGTAATGAATCCTATAACAGGAGAGATATTAGCCTTAATAAGTACACCTGGATATGACCCTAATGAGTTTGTTCTAGGAATTACTCAAAATAGATGGAATGAGTTAAACAATAGTGAGAAAAATCCTATGTATAATAGATTCAAAGCTACTTTTTCCCCAGGGTCTTCATTTAAACCTATAATCGGAGCTATAGGTTTGACTACAGGAAAAATATCTCACGATGAGAATTTCGGATATAGTGGTTTAAGCTGGAGTAAAGATTCAAGCTGGGGTGGATATAAGGTTACTACATTAAAAGATTATGGAAACAATGCTGTAATGAGAAATGCTTTAATTTATTCTGATAATATTTATTTTGCAAAAGCTGCATTAAAAATAGGTGGAGACACCTTAGCAAATGAATTGTTAAAGTTAGGTTTTACTGAAAATATCCCATTTGAATTTGGCTTATCTACTTCAGAGTTTGGAAAGGATAATAAATTCTCTTCAGAAATACAACTTGCAGATAGTGGATATGGTCAAGGACAAATACTTGTAAATCCTATTCATATGGCATCTATGTATTCTGCTTTTTTAAATAATGGAGATATGATAAAACCTTACTTAGAAT
Source organism: Bacillota bacterium (assembly GCA_023389275.1). Classification (GTDB taxonomy): domain Bacteria; phylum Bacillota; class Clostridia; order Clostridiales; family Caloramatoraceae; genus Clostridium_AB. The sequence continues at coordinate 4,063 of JAEWEN010000060.1, read as the reverse complement.
ATAAAGATAGTCCAAAAGCTGAAATACTTAAAAAGCAGGTTTTTTCTAAGGAAGCAGTAAATAATATAACAAGTGATTTAATACAAGTTGTTGAAAATAAAAACGGAACAGCACATAGTGCTATGATAAAAGGGATGACTATTGCAGGGAAAACAGGAACAGCAGAAATAAAAGCATCTAAGGAAGATACTACTGGAACTGAACTTGGATGGTTTGTTGCTTTTACTCCAAATAAAGATGGTAATAAACAATACCTTGCACTATCAATGGTTGAGGATGTTAAAAACCGTGGCGGAAGTCACTATGTAGTTCCTATAATAAAGTCTGTTTTTGAAAATTAGAGATAAAAAATACGATAAACAAGAAATTCCTTGTTTATCGTATTTTATTATTTATATAATTCTTTATAAGCAATTACCTTTAATGCTTCCATTTCCTCTTTACTTAACTTACCTTCAATATTTTTAAGAATCTCTTCTTTAGAAGCAGTTCCTTCTTGTAATTGTACTCTAATATTATTAAGCTCAGAAACACCAATTTTTTTAATTAATACTTTAGTTGCTTCTTCCTTTGTAGTAAAAGGTAGCTTACTAGTATCTGCTGTTTTTGCATCTTCTATAAAAGCTTTTAAGTTAGGATCGCTTTCAACAAGGTCTTTTACCTTTTTTAACTCTCCACTTCCTTCAAGCTGTGTAGAAATTGTTTTTACTAATTTATCTGAAGCAAATTTAGTACCATAGTGATATACACCATAACCAATACCACCTATTAATATTACAATTATAATTAAAAATTTAAGAAATTTCATACTATATCCTCCTGATTTTATTTTATTAGATTATACTACAAGTACATAAAAAGTTTAATATTATTCTATTGTATAATAAACTTCTATATTATAGACTAGTGAAGTAATAATTTAAGTAACTTATAAAAATATGGAGGTGAATTTTTTGAACTTTAAGCGTTATATTTTCCCTATAGTTGCAATTTTTATTGCAGCACTTAACCTTCGACCTGTTATAACTTCTGTTTCACCTTTACTTGAAACAATTAGAGAATCATTAAATATGAGCGCTGCCTTAGCAAGTCTTTTAACAGCACTACCAGTTTTGTGTATGGGAATATTTGCTCCCTTTGCAGTTAAAATTACAAAGCGTTTAAGCATTGAAAAAACCATTGCCTACTCTCTTTTATTAATTTGCATTTCTACTGCTACAAGATACTTTGCAACATCTTCATGGATAATGCTTTTAACAGCTTTTACAAGTGGTATTGGTATTGCTATAATAGGACCTTTACTATCTGGATTTATAAAAAAGACTTTTCCAAACCCATCTAGTATAGTTGGAGTTTACTCTTTAGCAGTTGCTATTGGTGCTGCGTTTGGCGCTGCATTTTCAATACCTTTAACTAATGTTTTTAACTCTTCATGGCAAACTTCTGTAGCTTCTTGGTGTCTTTTAGCTTTAGTTGCTACTTTCTTTTGGATAAAACCTAGGAAAAAAGAAATAGAATTAGAAAATAAAAATGATTCTATAACTAATGAAATAGATTTAAAATCTGTACTAAAAAGTAAACAAGCATGGCTACTAACTAGTTTTTTTGCAATACTTGCTTGTATGTTTTATTGCATAACCACATGGTTACCATCTATTGTCCACGATATGGGATATAGCAAACAAACATCTGGAATGGTTTTAACACTATTTTCAATTGTTCAAATGCCAGTAAGTTTTTTAATTCCTATTTTAGTTAGTCGATGTAAAAAGAGAATTATACTATTAGTTGGCTGTTCATCTATGGAACTAATTGGACTAATTACACTTTTACTATCTATATCCCCATGGATAAGCAGTATTTTCTTAGGAATTGGCGCAGGAGGATTATTTTCTCTAGGCCTTGCTCTACCAATTGACGAAGCATCTAGTACAAAAGAAGCAAATATGTTAGCTGCAATGACACAATCTGTAGGATATATTTTTGCTGCACTAGGCCCTTTTTTAATAGGAATTGTAAGAGACTTATCTGGAAGCTTTACTCCTTCTATTATAGGAATGATTATATGTGTAATAATAATGATTTTAATTCAAATAAAAATAGGTAACAAAAAACCTAAAAGGACTTCTAATTAGAAGTCCTTTTTACTTATAAATTCCCTGAAACAATATTTCCTTTAAACATAACAGCAGACCTTTTAGAAATTCTAGCTACAGCCTCTGCTGAACATGAACTATTAACAAAAATCATACTAGCCTCATCTCCAACTTTTGGCCAAACACATTCTCCACTACTATTTAAAGGTGTTTTTCCTCCTGTAATAAATGAAAGTGCTCTTGTTAGAGAATACTCATCTATCCATCCAAACTTTTCTGCCATTGTACTAGCTTTTTGTAAAAGGTCTCCTGTACCAAATGGACTCCAATGATCATTAATATTATCATTAATTATATTTACCTTAACTCCATTTTCATAAAGAAGTGGTATTGGAGGACAAGCTGTATCTATAGGACATGTTGTAGATATACTAATCCCTAGTTCTTTAAATATATCACATAAATCTAAAACCTCACTTGAAGTTAAATCTCCTAAACAGTATCCATGACTAATAGTTACCCTGTTAAACCATTTAGCATCTTCGATAAAGCTTGCTAATCTTTTAATCGTGTGCATACCTAGTGTTCCTCTATCATGTATATGTATATCAATATCTGAATCAAACTCTACTGCTATATCCATCATTTTTCCTAATGATGATTCAATATTATTATCTATTGTAGCAGGGTCTAATCCCCCTACAACATTAACCCCATTTCTCATAGCATCTTTCATTAAACTTATAGAGTCACTTTTTAATAAACCATGCTGAGGAAATGCAACTAACTCATAATCAAGTTTACTACTATAATTATCTAAAGCTTCTTTAACCCTTTCCATATTACCTAAACCTATAACAGGGTCAATATTACACTGAACACGTGTATTTGTTACACCAAAACCTGTAATAAGACTTAATAAAGCTTCTGCTTTTTCTGTAGTAGTATCTAAAAAGTCTTTAAGAAATCCTTTTTCCTCTTCAATCCTATTAAATACACTTACAAAAGGTGTAGCTGCCTTCCACTTACCACCAAAATGACCTTTATCTAAGTGAATATGATTTTCCTTAAGCGAAGGTAAAATTAATAGTTCCTTAGCATCTTTAATAGGATATTCAGTATCTAATGGCTGATTTATAGTAATATCTACAACCTTTCCATTTTCAATTAAAATATTTCTTTTTTCTGTTTTAGTACCTATAATATTATTTTTCTCATATTCAAATCCTGTTTCAACTAAAGCATTAATTAACCAAAATTTATTATTCATATATTTATACTCCTGTCTTCTATAAACTTTATGTAGTTTAATTATAATTTAAATATATTAAGAAATCTTAATATATTTATAAGGTATTACTTAAATATTTCCTTCTATAATTACAAAAGAAATTTATGGAGGTAATATTTAAAATGTTTATATTAGAATATATTAAAAACCCTAAAGCAATAGGCGCAATAGCTCCTAGTAGTAGTTATTTAGCTAATAAAATGGTAGAATCTATTAATTTTAAAAATGCTAAATGTATAGTAGAATATGGACCTGGAACAGGAGTATTTACTGAAAAAATACTTTCAAGAATTAGCGAAGATACTATAGTTATATTAATAGAAATTAATAGAAATTAATAAGAACTTTTATAATAAATTAAATGAAGTTTATGGTCACAAGAAAAACGTAATAATTATAAATGATAGTGCTGAAAATATTGATATCATACTAAAAAAATACTCAATAAAAAAAGTTGATTATATTTTATCAGGACTTCCATTTACATCATTACCAAATGAAGTTTCAAGAAATATATTAATTAAAACATCAAAAATAATAGAGAATAAGTCCCAGTTTATAACCTTTCAATATTCTATTTTAAAACTAAAATTTTTTAGAGAATATTTTAATAACATTAACTATAAAAAGGTTAGAAAAAATCTGCCACCTGCTTTTGTTTTTATATGTAAAGGAG
>JAEWEN010000055.1 GCA_023389275.1 Bacillota bacterium | reverse complement strand
TCAGATGAAACTTTTTACTAAAAGTTACAAAAATTATTGTACGCTCGCTTATGATTACTGTTTAGTTTTCAATGACCAAGTTGCTTAATTAGTTTATCATTAAGTTGACTTCATGTCAACACTTATTTTAAACTTTTTTCTCAGCCCTTCGCTTTCGCTTAAGGACAAGACTTATCTTACCACTATGAAACATATATAATATTTTACATTTCTTTATGAAATAAAATTAAATACATAATTCTTCTTTTTCCTGTAAATATCTATTAATTTCTACTATTGATATACTAGGATAGGTTGTCGTTTTTTAGGGATAAATAAAAGAACTATGATGTTCATAGTTCCTTTGTTTTAATCAGTTTTTGCCTTATATGTTTTTATATTAACTGAATTTTTAATAATGCTTCTTATATTATTTATATTAAAATCATCTTTAAAGTAAGATAATTGTAATGCTATATTCCCAATTGAAGTAGCATCATATAAACCTGCTATAACATTTCTACCTGTTTTATTAGCTATAATCTCATTTAAAGCATTATCTTTAGCACCAGTTCCTACAATATAAATGTTTTTATATGTTTTATTTGTTATATCTTCTATTTCTTCTATATACTTTTTATAAACCTCTGCAATACTTTCATAAACAGATTTAAATAATGACTTATCATCTATAAATTCAGCACATGCTTTTAACTTTTCAATAATATTAATTTCTGGAACTTCTTTTAATAAGTTAATTTTATTAAAAGCTCCTATATAATTTGAAAAGCCTTTCTTATATAAATCTAAACTTATTATAGGACTTTCTATTTCAGCTCCTATTAAAGAATACTTATCAGAGTTTATAAATATAAAATCATCTTCTAAAGGAGCTGATACAATAGCAGATGCAATATTATGTGATGCTACACATATAAATGGAAAACTATTTATACCAAGTCTTAAAGCTATTTCATCTCTAATAAACCCTCTTACCTCACCATTTTGTATTATTTTAGGAAACTTATTTTCAGGTATATTAAATCTTTTAAGTATATCAGATGAATAATCTGTTTTATTAAAATCATAATATTGGGTAGTTCCAGTAATCGAAGGTTCTGTTCCCATTTGTCCTGTAAAAAGATATATAATTAAATCTGGTATTAAAAGTATACTATCTGCTAAATTAAATATATTAGGATATTTTTCTCTATAACCTGCAATTTGATATAAAGTATTTAATTTGCTACATTGAATTCCTGATAAATTAAATAATCTTTTTCTTTCCTCATCGCCTATTCTATTTAAGGCTATTTCTCCATAATTATTTTTTATACATAAGGGACTACTTAAAAGCTGGTCACTATTAGAAATTAATCCATAATCCCTTCCCCATGTACAAACACCTACAGAATCTATATAGCCACACTTTTCATATGCCTTTTTAAGACCTATTTTTAACTCTTTAAAAATATGAACTACATTCCAATAAGACTTTCCAAGAAACTCTGTTTCATAGTTATCTATTTGGTGAATAACATCATAGGTTATTTTATTATCTTTTATTACTGATAAAATAACTCTTATAAATGATTTTTGGCAGTTAAATACAACAATATTATAAGTGTCTTTTTTCACTTTATACCTCTCCTTATAATTATATACTTAATATCCTACTATTTCCATATGTATTGTAGTAATCATACTGATTAAATATACCTTTATTAAAAGGTTTTATCAAATATATTTTTACGATTCTTTTTATTATTTATGTATGAAAAAATAAATATACCTAATTTTAATAAATGAATTTAAAATATAATAAAAAGGCTATGATTTTCATAGCCTCTTTATACTTAATCATTTATATATAAAATTCTTCTCTTTTTATTAAATCATTTTGTACACTTTTAGCTAAAGGAGTGAAAAGTGTACTATATCCTGATACTCTTATCATTAAATCTTCATATTTTTCTGGGTATTGCTGTGCCTCTTTTAAAACCTTATTATCAATAATATTAAATTGTATATGTTGACCATGTTTTTTAAATAAGGTTTTTATAAGACCTATTGCTCTAAGTCTTCCTTCTTTTGAAATAAGAGAATCCTTATTAAGTCTCATATTCAAAATAGCTCCTTTTTGAAACCATATACTAGGCATTTTTCCTACTGAATTAATAACAGCAGTTGGTCCATTTTTCTCACTTCCGTTACAAGGAGACATTCCATTATTTAATGCCTCACCTGATTTTCTTCCATTAGGTAATGCCCCTACAAATTCTCCAAATGCTATATTAGCTGTTACTGGACTTTGACTTAATGAATAACAACTTGGTACAGGACCTTTTCCGTATCTTGAGTTTTTAAAATCATTTCTATATGTTGACCCTAAAAAATCTAATATTTCATATGCTATTTTATCTACCTTATCATTATCATTACCAAACCTTGGAGCTTTATTTAATAAAAGCTGTCTTATTTCTTCTCCCTTAGGATTTGTAGTATTATCTTCAAAATTTGTATCTAAAGCATATTTTATTTCTTTAAGACTTAGCAGCTTTTTATCAAATACAATATATTCAATTGCAGCAATAGCGTCTGCTGATGTTATTGCTCCTGTTGTAGGTCCCCCGTCTGCTGAATAAACAGATCCTCCTTCTATTAAATCAAGGCCTCTTTCAATACAATCATCTATAATTAATGATCTAAATAAATTTAAATCCTTTTCCCTATGAAAATAATCATTTATATTTTCACACCATACTTGAAGACTCATATATTTATATAACTGATACTTAAACCCATCTATAAGTTCACCAGTGTCTTTAAAACTAGTAACATCACCTTTACCTTTAAACAAAGTTACTCCAGATTTCGGGTCTTTACCGTTATTTAGTGTAATCTCTAATATTTTAGCTATATTAAGCCAAGGACCTTTTGCAGCAAAATCCCATTTACCAGGAATAGTTGCTTCTATACATCCATCTGGAACCCAGTTATAAAGATCATTTTCACTAATTCCCATTTGCCTTAAGGTTTTAATAAAAGCATCATCATTATAAAAGCAAGGTTGTCCTCCTTTATGATTATTAAGAGCTATAAGTGCAGAATCTAAAAATTCATTACTTGTTTTACTAAAACACTTTATTGAAATAGAAGGTGTAAAAAGCTTTAAGTTACTACATGCATCTAAAACAATGTATGATAAATCATTTACTGCATCTTCTCCACTTTTAGTTTGTCCTCCTAATGCAAGATTAACAAACATTTGATACCCAAGGAAAAATGCTGTATCTGGCCATGAACGTAATTTATTTAATTCATTTATTTTAATAAAAAAAGCCTCTACTATTTCAAGTGCTTCTTCTTTTTTAAGTCCATTTTCACTATCCTTTTTATATAACTCATATAAATACTGATCAAACCTTCCAAGGGATATAGCATGTCCATTTGTTTCTAAATGAAGTGCTAAAAGAATCATCCATACACTTTGTACTCCTTCAAAAAATGTTTTAGCAGGTTTTCTAGGCACATTTTTACAGTTTTCAGCTATTATAGAAAGCTTTTTTTTTCTTTTAGGATTACTTTCTATTTCTATAAGCCTTTCACATTCTTTTGAAAATCTTTCTGAATAGGATATAACAGCATTTCCTGATATAATCATAGATTCTAAATTCCATATTTTTTTATAAGAATCAGGCTCTGTAGGATTTATTTCTTGTAGTTTTCTTTTAGCCTTTTCAATATAATGTTCAAGACCTTTATTTATTATTTCTCCATAATCTACAACTACATTTCCAAACCCTGCTGATGAAACCCATGTATCATCTATTGCACCTATATTCCATGCAGTATTAATTTCATAAGGAAGAGACTTTCTAAAACTTTCATATAGGGTTTTGTCTTTCCAATAATCTAATATTTCTAGTATTTCATTTTTAACCTCTTCACTATATTCAAAATTATCTCCAGGTCTTTTATTAAAATAATAAGGCTCTCCATTAAACTCATTTTCTATCCATTTATATGAATATTCTGGATAAATAGGAGAAGCTTTTGGTTTACTTGCTTGATTACCAACTATTAGTTCATCATTATTTATATATATAGATATATTTTCTAAAACATATTTAAATGCTTTAGCCCTTCTAAGCCCTATATACTCTCCTTCTGTTTCCCTCATAGATTTTGTAAAATATCTTGCTCTTTCAGGACATATTTGAGGTTTTATATTAAAAAGAGATTGTCTAAGTTTTTCTATTCTACTATTCAATTTTATTCCCCCTTTATTTTTGCCTTTTATCAATAAAAACAGCAAGTATTATTACTACACCTGTTATTATTTGTTGAAGGTATGTTGATACATTTAAAAGTGTTAATCCATTTTTAAGCATAGCCATCATAATAGCTCCTAAAAACGTACCAATAACACTTCCTCTTCCTCCACTCATTGCACAGCCACCTATAATTACAGCTGCTATAGAATCTGTGTTATAATCACTAGCTGCTGTAGGAGTTCCGTAATTCATTCTAGACAAAAGCATTATTCCTGCAAAAGCAGCAAATAAACCAGATAAAACATATGTTAAAGTTTCAACCTTTTTAACACTTATTCCAGATAACCATGCACATGATTTATTTCCTCCAACTGCATATATATATCTTCCTATAGGTAAATAATTTAAAATAAAATATATAACTCCATAAATAATAAAAAGATATATAACAAATATAGGGATAGAGGCAAAAACATTAGTATTAGCTAATTTTTGAAACCCTTCACTAAATCCTGAAACTGGCTTTCCATTATTTATAAAAAGAGCTGCACCTCTTATAATACTCATTATTCCAAGGGTAACTATAAAAGATGGTACTTTCCCGTATGATGTAACTACTCCATTAAAAAGCCCAAATAAAGCTCCAATTAAAAGAGACAATATAACAGCATAGGGTATACCTAAATTATTATTTAGAAAAATTCCACATATGATTCCTATAAATGCAACAATAGATCCTACACTTAAATCTATTCCTCCAGTTAATATTACAAGGGTTTGTCCAACAGCAACTATACCTATAATAGCTGATTGAACTATTATATTTTGTATATTACTAGGAGTTAAAAAGTTTTCATTTAAAACTGAAAAAGCTATAAATATAGCTATAAAAGCTATGGGCATTCCCATTTTTCCTATTATCTTACCTATGTTAATGTTATTTTTATGTTCTATAATCATTTTGCTAGATAACATAATTTATCTCCCTTCCCATAGCATGTCTAATAATAGTTTCCTGTGTTAGTTTATTTGTGTTTTTTAAGTCTCCTACTATTTTTCCTTCATGCATAACTAAAATTCTATTAGAGATTTTCATTATTTCTGCAATATCTGAGCTTATCATAATAATAGAGGAGCCTTTTTCTAAAATTTCATCTATTACACTATAAATTTCACTTCTTGAAGCTATATCTATTCCTCTTGTAGGTTCATCTATTATATATATATCAGCTCCTTTATTAATCCATTTAGCAATTACTATTTTCTGCTGATTTCCCCCACTTAAACTGTATGCAGCAACATTTTCTGATGAAGCTTTTATATTAAATTTACTTATAAGGTTTTTAGATAATCTTTTCTCAAGTGATTTTTTTATTACACCAAACTTTGAAACAGATTTTAAAGAAGGAAGTAAAATGTTGGTTTTTATACTATGCTCTAGTATAAGTCCTTCACTTTTTCTATCCTCACTTACATAAACTATTTTGTTTTTAATAGAGTGTCCTGGAGATTTTGGAGTATATCTTTTTCCCTTAAGATTAATTTCCCCACTATTATATGGCATATCTCCTATTAAACATTTAGCAAGTTCTGTTCTTCCTGAACCAACAAGACCAAATACTCCAAGCACCTCTCCTTTATAAAGATTAAAAGAAATATTTGAAAGTACTTTACTTGAAGATAAATTATTAACTTCTAAAACTATATTTTTTTCTATATGTCTATTATTTTTTTCAATGTTAACCTCTTTACCAGCTACCATTTTTATTATTTCTTTTTCATTTAAATTAGAAACATTTTCACATCCTATATACATACCATCTCTTAAAACAGTTATTCTATCTCCTATTTTTAATATCTCATCCATTCTATGTGATATATATATAATTCCTATGCCTCTTTTTTTAAGTGACTTTATTAATTTAAAAAGCCTTTCTGTTTCAAGGTCTGTTAATGTTGCTGTAGGCTCATCAAATACAATAATTTTAGAATCTAATGAAAGTGCTTTTGCTATTTCTACTAATTGTCTTTCTGCAATACTTAAATCTAAAACCTTAGTATTAACATTTACTTTAAGTCCTATATCATTACAGATTTCTATAGCTTTTTTTCTTTGTGATTTAAAATCAATTATTCCATTTTTCTTATATTCTTTTCCTAAAAATATATTTTCATAAATATTCATATAAGGATTTAGGTTAAACTCTTGATATATAATGCTTATTCCAAGGTTTATACCTTCTTGAGGAGTTTTTATATTTACAATTTGCCCATTTATTAAAATCTCTCCACTTGTTAAATCATAGGCTCCTGAAAGAATCTTAATTAATGTAGACTTACCTGCTCCATTTTCTCCAAGTAATACATTAACCTCTCCTTTTTTTAAGTTAAAGTTTACATTTTTTAATACTTTAACTCCTGAAAACTCTTTACATATATTTTTCATTTCAAGTAAGTAATTTTCCAAATTACCACCTGCTTTCGATTTTAAAATCAGGCTCATATATTTCTATATCCACTGAATTTTTAATAATATTTCTTATATAACTTAAATCAAATTTATTTATAAAATGAGAAAATTGAACTGCTATGTTTCCAAGTGAAGTTGCATCTTCAGGGCCTGCAATAACAGTTTTTCCTGTTTTATTAGCTGTTATTTGATTTAAAAACTTATTTTTACTTCCTCCACCTACAATATAAATATTTTTATAATACTTATTAGTTATTTTCTCTATTTCATTTATAGTTTTCTTGTAGCTTTCTCCTAGTGATTCATATACAGATCTAAATAAGGAATCGTTATCTAACTTTTTCCCTAGTCTTTTTAATGCCTCTTCATTAATAGCTTCTTTCATATTTAAAGGATTAAAAAACTTTTCATCATTAATATCTATTAGTATAAATTCCCTTGCTAAAGAAGCAGCTTCACATATTTCATCCCAGTTAAGTCTAACCCCTTCATTTTCAATATCCTTTTTAAGCCTTTGAGCAATAAAAAGCCCTGGTGTATTTTTTAAAAAGTTTATAGTATCAAAAACCCCTGTTTCATTTGAAAACCCTTTATTGTATGAATCAAAGTTAATTATAGGCTCTAAAGTTTCTGTTCCTATTAAAGACCATGTTCCAGAACTTATAAATATAAAGTTTTCCTCACTTGAAGGAATTGAAACAACAGCTGATGCTGTATCATGTGATGCAACACATATAAAAGGAAATTTGTTTATTAGAAGTTTTTTAGATATGTCATCTTTTATATATCCTCTTACCTTCCCATTTTTTATTAGCTTAGGAAGTTTATTTTTAGATATATTAAATCTACTTAGAATTTCATTTGAATAATCTTTTTTATTAAAATCGTAGTATTGGGTAGTACTAGTAATAGATGCTTCTGTTCCTATTTGTCCTGTAAAAAGATATACAAGTAAATCTGGAATAAGAAGTATATTATCTGCTAACTTAAATATATTTGGATACTTTTCTCTATACCCTACTAACTGATATAGTGTATTTATTTTGTCACACTGTATACCTGATAAATAAAATAGATTTTTTCTTTCATCTGGTTTTATTTTTCTTAAGGTACTTTGTCCAAATTTATTTCTATAACATAAAGGACTACTTAAAATCTCATCTCCAGAAAGTAATCCATAATCTATTCCCCATGTAGATATTCCTACAGAATCTATATAACCACATTTTTCATAAGCCTTTTTAAGTGCTAACTTTAACTCTTTAAATATATACATTATGTTCCAATGATATTTACCAAGAAACTCTGTTTCACAGTTTTCTACTTCATGTATAAGCTGATATTTTATTTTTTCTTTTTCTATTGTTGCAAGAACAACTTTTATAGACGAATTTCCACAGTCAAAAGCAACAAAGTTATAAATATCTTTTTCCAATTTAATTCCCCCTAATTTTTAAACTGTACCTACTCTAACTAAGCAGTTACACTTTTCACCTATATCCTCTATATAGCTAATATGAGATTTTGAAATCGAATTAATATTTGAAAATTCATATTCTCTATTTAAAGCACTATACTTATGTTCACCTAGTCTATGAAAAGGTAAAACTTCAACTGCAGATATATTTTTAAAACAAGATATAAATTCTATTATTTCTTCAACTGTTTCTTCATTATTAAAATTAGGTATAAAAGGTATTCTAATTACTATATTTTTGTGAATCTCACTTATTTTTTTAATGTTTTCAAGAATTAACTTATTATCGCATCCTGTAAACTCCCTATGTTTTATAGGATCAATATGCTTTATATCGAAAAACAAAATATCTATATATTTAAGACTTTCTTTTATATTTTCAAAGGGAATATTTCCTGAGGTTTCTACTGAGGTTGATATTCCTTCACTTTTAAATTTCTTTAAACATGCTTTTAAAAAGTCTTTTTGCATAAATGGCTCTCCACCTGAAAAAGTAACTCCTCCTTCAGTAGATATAAAATAGTCTTTATCTTTTATTACTTCATTAAATAAACTATTTACGCTTATATCTTTTCCACTTATATCCCTTGCATTAAAGTAACAGCTATCTACACACTTACTGCACCCTATACATTTATCTCTATTTAGTTTAACTTCACCATTTATAATTATTGCTTTTTCACTACATGAAGCATAACATCTCATACAATTAATACACTTATTTTTAAAATGTAAAATTTCTTTATTATAGCTTTGGGACTCAGGATTAGCACACCATTTACATCTTAAGGTACATCCTTTTAAAAATATAAGTGTCCTTATTCCTGGTCCATCGTGAATTGAATATCTTTGAATATTAAATATCCTTCCTACATAATCCCAAGACATACTCCCATCTCCTATTTTTTACTGACCATATTGGTTGTTGTGAAATCTAAACATATGCTGAGCATCTTCCTTAGGTATTACTCTTACATCTCCTATTGATTTTGCTAGAATGTATATTTCACAAGCTCTTTCTAAAACATCACATTGTTTTAAAACCATTTTTATATTATCCGCTGCACATATTGCTCCATGACTTGGTAAAAGTATAGCTCTATTTTTCTCACCAAATGCTTTAGCTACATTATCTGCAAGTAAAGGAGTTCCTGGAATAGCATAATCACAAATAGGGGCTACCTCTCCTATTGTTTGAGCAAATTCCTCTGTTATAGCAGGAAGAGATATTCCTAAAACACCTACAGCAGTTGAATGTATAGCATGGGTATGAATAACAGCGTTTATATCCTTTCTTGTTTGATATATTTTTATATGCATGTCCTTTTCAATACTTGGCTTTCTCTTGCCTTCAATTCTTATTCCCTTTTCATTAAAAACAACAATATCATTAGGAGTACTTTTTTTATAATCCATTCCACTAGGAGTTAAATATATATATCCTGTTTTAGGATCTCTAATACTTATATTTCCCCATGTTGAAACTGTTAGAGATTTTTTAGCCATTTTATTACAAGCATCTATAACAAGTTTTTTATATTTTAAATCAGTCATTTTACTCTCCTTAAATTAATACTTACTTTGAATATTTTTCAAAGTACTCAATATATTTAGGAGCATTTTCTTTATTAACTATATTTGCTCCAGTATTTAAGCTTTGTTCAGTAGATTGTCCTTCAATAAGTTTTATAGCTGTTTTCACACCTTCAATACCCATTTTTACAGGATCTTGAGCTACTGTTGCTTTAAGACCATTGTTTAAAACACTATTTAATGCCTCTGTATTTCCATCAAATCCTATAACAGCTACATCTTTTTTATTAGCTTCTTCTAATGCTCTAAGTGCTCCTAATGCCATAGTGTCATTAGCTGCAAATATTAACTCTAAATCTTTATTTGATTGAAGAATGTTTTGTGTAGCTTTATAAGCCTTTTCCACATCCCAATTAGCTGTTTGTTCAGCTACTATTTTAAAGCCTTTATTTTCTACTTCACTATAAAATCCATTTCTTCTATCTGATGCATTTTGTTGCCCTTCAATTCCATTTAAAATAACTGTTTTAGCTCCTTTAGGAAACAGTTTTAAAGCCTCTTTACCTGCTATTTTTCCACCTTCATAATTATCAGTTCCTATAAAAGGTATAGGCTTTATATTTTCTTTATCAAAAAGAGTTTTATCAAAACGAGTATCTATATTAACAATTGGTATACCTGCTTCCTGTGCTCTTTTTACAGCAACACTTAAACCTTCTGATGAACTTGGAACAACACATATAGCACTTACTTTGTTTTCAATCATAGTTTCAATAATTTTTAGTTGCTCCTCTGCACTACTGTGTTCAGCCCCTGCTTGTACTTGAATACTAACTCCATTAGTTGCAGCTTCTGACTTTGCAGCATTAGCCATCATAACAAAATACTCATTATTTAAAGTCATAGGAACAAATCCAATTACTTTTTTAGTATCCTCTTGCTTTTTAGCTAATTTATTTTCAGATTTATTATTTTGAGAGCATCCTGTAAAACCTAGTGTAAAGCCTAATACTAAAGTTAAGCCTAAAGCTAGCTTTTTAAATATTTTCATTTTGATAACCCCCTATATTTTTCTTCCGAAACTCTTTAAGCTTCTATCTAAAATATCTTTTAATATAATTGATGCTTCATAAACATATTTAGAGCAATTTTCAACATGATCTGGATGACCCCATTTAATATTTTTAGTTAATCCTCTGCAACAAGTTACCTTAAACTTTTCCTTAAACCTATCATGAAGCTCTTTAGAAAGATCAAATGCTAAAGTGTCATCTTTTCTTAAATCTACCCTTCCATAAAAGGAGCTTAATATTATAGCTCCTGTAGTTAAAACGCCACAACTACATTTAGCCTTTCCAAGTCCTCCCCCAAGTCCTGTTGCCATACGTATCATTTTAGGAGTAAATTTTAAATTATACTCTTCATTAAAGGCTTTAATCATAGACTCGCTACAATGATACCCTAAAATAAAATAATCCCTAGCTTTTTCAGCTACAACAATAGGCATATCTATATCTACTTTTTCTCTAAGTTTTATTTGCAAATTTAGTCCCCCTTTTATATCCTACTATTTCTATAGGTATTATAGTATTGATTTCCAACAAATATAACTTATATGGAAATTTTTATCAAATATATTTTTATAATACTTAAATATATATGTATAGATATTTCCTATAAATAAATTTAAAAATAAAAAAAGCAGTAAGCAAAGCCTACTACTTTTAAAATATTCCTAAAGAACTTATAAGAACCATAGCTACTAATATAGGAGTTACGTATCTTAAAATTACTCTATAAACACTATATACGTTATTGATTTTTAATTTTCCTTTATTTGATATTTCATTATACATAACATCTTTTTTTATAAAGTAACCACATATTATAGCTGTTGAAAGACCTCCTAATGGCATAAGTATGTTAGATGATATTTTATCATACATATTGAAAATATTACTTCCTGTAATAGGATCTTTAAAGTGTCCAAGTACACCCTCTGGATTATATGAAAGAGTTGCAAATACACCAAAGATGAATATTATAATTCCTGATATAATAACAGATTTTCTTCTTGAAAAGTTTTTAGTATCCATTAAACTAGCTACTGTAACTTCCATTAATGAAAGCATTGCACTTGTTGCAGCAATTGCTACTAATATAAAGAATCCTATTAATAAAATCTCACCAAAAGGCATTTGTGAAAATACTAAAGGTATGGTTATAAATAAAAGTCCTGCACCTTCACTTGGATTTAGTCCAAATGTAAATACAGCTGGGAATATAGCAATACCTGCAAGTAATGAAATAATAGTATCTGAAACTGCTACTGATACCCCTGTTTTTATCATATTTGTATCATTAGTAAAGTAACTTGCGTATGTTATTAAGGCTCCCATTGCAACTGATAACTTAAAAAACGCAAGACCTAAAGCAGCAAGTACTCCTTGGCTAGTTAATTTTGAAAAGTCAGGATAAAATAAAAACTTTATTCCTTCTAAAGCACCATCTAGTGTAAGTCCTCTAATAGCTACTACAATTAAAAGAATAACAAGAACTGGCATTAAGTTTTTAGTCATTTTTTCAATACCACTTTTAACACCTGATAGTAAAATGCCTCCTACAACTAATATAGCAATTATCTGCCATAAAATAGGAGTAAATGGTCCTATTGTTACACTTTCAAAAATACTACTTGAAGTAGCTGCAGTAATATTTTTAAATTGAAATGTTATTGCTTTAAAAACATAAAGAAAAACCCATCCTGCTACACATGAATAGAAAAATAAAACTAAATATGTAGATGCTAAATAAAAGTATCCTACAAATGTGTATTTTTTAGACAGCTGCTTAAAAGCAAGCATTGGACTTTTTCTAGTACTTCTTCCAATGAAAAATTCACTTATCATAATAGGAAGTCCTACAAGTAGTATACATATAATATATACAATTAAAAATGCCCCTCCACCATTTGAACCTACCATATAAGGGAACTTCCATATGTTCCCCAGTCCTATAGCAGAACCTAATGTTGCAAAAAATATTGCTAAAGGGGAGGAAAATGTTTCTCTTTTTTCACTCACATTATCACCTTCTTATCTTAAGTACTTATTTTAATTTGTCCATAGTGAAAACTTACTATACTATTCTATCAAAAAATAATACTTTATATAGTATTTTGACAAAAAAAATAAAAAGGTGCCGTTAGGCACCTTTTTTAAAATTTTTTATAATGCATTTACTATTTCCTTAAATTTGTTTCCTCTATCTTCAAAGTTTTTAAACATATCAAAACTTGCACATGATGGAGAAAGTATAACAACATCTTTATCCTTTGCAATACTACTTGCAAACTTAACTCCATCTTCAAATGACGCAGCTTCATATATAGGAAGATCTATACCAGTAGATTTCATTTCATCATTAAATGCTTTTTTTATTTTCTCTTTAGTATTACCCATTACTATAAGATGTTTAACTCTACTTATTCCTTCTTTAGCTAGTGGCTCAAAAGGAATGTTTTTATCATATCCACCACAAATTAAAATAACCTTTTCATCAAATGATTTAAGCCCAGCTATTGTTCTAGTAGGACTTGAAGCTATAGAGTCATTATAGTATTTAACACCATTTAATTCTTTAACAAACTCTATTCTATGTGCAACCCCTGAGAATGTTTCACTAACTGCTTTCATATCATCTATAGATGCATAGTCATATGTTGCAGCAAAAGCAGTTAAAAGATTTTCTATATTATGGTCTCCTTTAAGAACAACCTTATCTTTACTACATACTAATTTATCATTAACATAAAGATTATTATCTTTAATATAAGCAAATTCTTTTTCACATCTACTAAACTTTCTTACAGTAGCACTTGAAGTTATTTCATTTGTAATAGAGTTATCTCTATTTAAAACTACAACAGAATCTTCTCTCGATCCTTTTATAATATTTTTCTTAGCTTCTATATATTCTTCATAATCTTTATGAATGTCTAAATGGTTAGGGCTTACATTTGTTATTACAGAAACATCAATTGCTTCTTCAACATCCATAAGCTGAAATGATGATAGTTCAAGCACAATATAATCTTCTTCTTTTATTTCTTCTATTTTAGTAAATAAAGGTGTACCTATATTACCACCTATATAAACTTTTTTACCAGAATGCTTTAATATTTCTCCAATAAGTGTTGTTGTTGTAGTTTTACCATCACTTCCTGTTACAGCAAATACTTTACCTTTAGCATATTTAATAAGCTCTTTTATTTCTGATGTTACATAAGCACCATTTTCTCTAGCTTTAACTAAATACTCATTAGTAGGAAGTAATGATGGGGTTCTAAATACAACATCTGCATTTAAAACGCCTTCTAGATAATTTTCCCCTAGTGATAAAGTACAGTTATTTTCCTTTAAATAAGTTTCTATATCACCAAGTGATTCTTTTTTATCACATGCTATAATATTTGCTCCAAGCTCAACTAAAAACTTTATTAAAGGGGTATTACTAACACCTATACCAACTACTGCAACCTTTTTCCCTTTAATAAAATTCTTAAATTTTGAAAAGTCTTCCCTCATGATTATTCCTCCAGATTTTCCTGTTAATTATCCTATTAATTATTTTACCCTATATCTAATTCATATACCACTAATAAATATAAGTGTTATTGTGTAGTGTAAATAGTAGTATAGCCATATATTAATTCGTATATACTTGTATATATGCTATACTACTATAAATTATAATATATTTTTATGTAGTTTTATATTATATATTGCAATATTATGTCTATATATGTTATACTATTTACATAAAATATATGAAAAAAACCCTTTCATATAACAATATCCCTAAAATTAGACCCAATAAAAGGAGATTTAAGATTTATCTTAGATCTTTTTTTATATTTAAAAATAAAAAAACTACCTACTTTATTTAGTAGATAGTTTTATAGACAAAAATAAAAAGAAGTTGAAAATTCAACTTCTTTTTCATGGTGGAGATAAACGGGATCGAACCGTTGACCCCCTGCGTGCAAGGCAGGTGCTCTCCCAGCTGAGCTATACCCCCATGGTGGGCCTTCAGGGGCTCGAACCCCGGACCTACCGGTTATGAGCCGGTTGCTCTAACCAACTGAGCTAAAGACCCAATACCAAGCGACTTCCTACCCTCCCAGTCCGTCTCCAGACTAGTACTATCGGCGTTAAAGAGCTTAACCTTCGTGTTCGGAATGGGAACGGGTGTATCCTCTTTGCCATCATCACTTGATGTATCTCACTGACATTATTTATTATACACTATGTGTTTTATTATGTCAACAAGTTTTTTTGAATTTTTCAGAGTTGGTTCTCTGAAAACTGCACAGCATTTTTTAAGATTAAGCCCTCGATCTATTAGTATCAGTCAGCTACATATGTCACCATACTTACACCTCTGACCTATCAACCTTGTGTTCTTCAAGGGATCTTA
>JAEWEN010000041.1 GCA_023389275.1 Bacillota bacterium | reverse complement strand
CACCCTTTCACGGTGGTAACAGGGGTTCGATTCCCCTAGGGGTCACCACTTGCGGGTGTAGTTCAATGGTAGAATCCCAGCCTTCCAAGCTGGTCGTGTGGGTTCGATTCCCATCACCCGCTCCATTGAAAAAGACAATCTTTAGATTGTCTTTTTTTTTATATTTTTTTCATTTTTTAACGTTAAAAGAAAAGGGGGTATTTTTTTGGCAGTTAAAAAAAATACATTGGCGCATATTTTAGCCGTAGTTACTATTTTAATTTGGGGAACCACATTTATTTCAACAAAAGTTTTACTTAAAGATTTTACACCTATAGAAATATTATTTTTAAGATTTATATTAGGATATGTAGCTTTATGGATTATTAAACCTAGTACTTTAAAATTAAATAATATAAAAGAAGAGCTTATGTTTGCAGCAGCTGGTATTTGTGGAGTAACATTATACTTTTTATTAGAAAACATAGCACTTACATATACTTTTGCTTCTAATGTAGGAATAATAGTTGCAGTGTCTCCAATATTTACAGCAATACTAGCACATTTTTTACTTAAGGGAGAAAGTTTAAGTAAAAGAATTTTTTTAGGGTTTATAATTGCGATTATAGGAATTTCTCTTGTTTCATTTAATGGAAGTTACGTTTTAAAGTTAAATCCAATAGGTGATATACTAGCAATACTTGCTGCACTTGTGTGGTCATTGTATTCAATACTTATGAAAAAGATTAGCTTTTTAAATTATAACAATATTAAATCTACACGTAGAGTATTTTTTTATGGACTAATATTTATGTTACCTGTATTACCTTTTTTAGGTTTTCATGTTTCAACAGAAGAATTATTAAATACAACTAATCTACTTAATATTATATATTTAGGACTTGGAGCTTCTGCTGCATGTTTTGTTATATGGAACTTTGTTATAGGTGTTTTAGGAGCAGTTAAAACAAGTGTATATATTTATATGGTTCCTGTTGTAACAATTATTTTTTCTGTACTTATATTAAATGAGTCTATGACTTTTATATCTATATTAGGATGTTTACTAGCTTTATTTGGACTTTATATATCTGAAGAAAAAACTTTTATAAAAAATAAAAAAATTTTTAAAAATCATGTATAAAAGGTTTTTAAAAGGTCATAATAAGAGTGTAAGCTAAATACAAAGAAATTCACATTAGTGAAATTGATTTTAGGAGGCGATCCCAATGGGAACAGTGAACTTAATTAATCTAGCTAAAGAAAATTTAGGAACACAAAATGACTACAAAAGTCACCCGTAGGAGATAGACCCAGTTAGTTTACATTTAAGCTAATTTATTAGCTTAGCCACTTAGGATTTATATTAAGTATTTATCCTAAGTGGCATTTATTTTATGTAATATAATTTACTATTTCGACAAATACTATTAGAGAAATATTATTTTAAGGAAGTGAATTAAAATGGCTAAAAAAGGTATGAGAAGACCAAGTCCATCAGATCCACATGGAACAGAAAGTAACAAAAAACAAAAGTTCCCTAAAAATGATGTTGCTCCAGTTCCAGAAATACAAGGAAAAGAAAAAACAAAAAACTAATATAGATAGGAGTGTTTATTATGGCAAAGGATAGTCAACCAGATAATAAAAGAGCTAGAATGGAAAAGTGTAATTATCAAACACCTATAACTAGTGAAGAAGAAAAAAACCATAATAGAACATCTAAAAAACAGTCAATTAAGAAAAACTCTTGGCAAAGTAATTAGAATTTTAAAACCTATTGATTTATCAATAGGTTTTATTTTTTTTGCCTTTTCATTTAACCTTTATATAGTTTTCACCTTTGCATCACATAGAAACACTAACATATAATTGAAATTAAATTTAAAGGAGGACACCAATGTATATTTTTAAAAATGCAATGAGAAATATACTTAGAGCAAAGGGAAGAAACTTTTTAATAGGATTAATAGCTTTTGTAATAGCAACATCTAGCTGTATAGCCCTTTCTATTAAAAGCTCTGCAACAAAAGCAGAAAATAGCGCTAAAGATAACCTTTCAATAACAGCATCAATTAGTCTTAATAGAAATAAGATTATGGAAAAAGCACAAGCAGAAGGTAAAGATCAAAGAGAAGCTATGAAAGAGTATAGTTCACCTACCTTAGAAAAACTTCAGGAATATTCAAAAGCAAAATCAGTTAATGATTTTTATTATTCAGTTACTAGTTCAATAAATGGAGTAGGATTTGATCCTGTAGATGATACATCAAGTAGTGAAGAAAGTAGTAATTCAAAATCAAATAGACCTCCTGGAGATATGGTATCAAGAGGAAACGGAAGTCAAGGTAAGTTTAGTATTGTAGGATATAGTTCAAATAATGCTATGACTTCATTTGTAAATGGAACATCTAAAATATCTTCTGGAGCTATGTTTAGTGAAAATGAATCAAATATGCAATGTATTATTTCAAAAGAATTAGCAAGCTTAAATAGTTTAAAAGAAGGAGATACAATTACTATTTCAAACCCTAATAATGAAGATGAAACATATACACTAACAGTATCAGGAATATATGAAACTACTGAAGACACAAGTAGTGATATGAAGTTTTCAAGTTCAAATGATCCTTCAAATAAAATATATACAAGTTACAGTACACTAAAAACAATTCTAGATTCTTCAAGTGAAAATGCTACTGTTTCAACTAACTCAGATGGAGAAGAAACTACAACAGCTTTAAGAAGTCAAGTTAAAGGAACGTATGTGTTTAAAGATGTAGATTCATTTGAAAGCTTTAAAAATGAAGTTAAAACTATGGGACTTGAAGAGTATTATTCTGTTGAGTCAGCTAATGTAAATGAATATGAACAAAGTATAGTACCTTTAAAAAATCTAACTAGTTTTGTAAATGTATTTTTCATAGTTGTACTAGGTATAGGAGGACTTATACTAGTAGTACTTAATATTTTCACTATAAGAGAAAGAAAGTATGAAGTAGGAGTTTTAACTGCTATAGGAATGAAAAAGTGGAAGGTTTTAATTCAATATATAGTTGAAGTATTTATAGTAATGTTTACTTCAATAGTAATAGGAACAACAGCAGGTGCTATAGCATCTCCAAAAATTGCAGACAACCTTTTAAGTACACAAATAGTGGCGCAGCAAGAGCAAAAGCAAAGTGTTGAAAGTAACTTTGGAAGAGGACAAGAAGGAAAGCCAAGTTCTAATAAGACTAAGAAAAATACAGTAGAGTATATAGATTCTATTAACGCATCTGTAGATATTAACGTAATAGGTGAACTACTTGGAATAGGAATCATATTAACAATATGTTCAAGCTCTGTAGCAACAATATATATATTACGATATGAACCTTTAAAAATATTATCAAATAGAGGTTAGGAGGAGAAGATATGAGTATTTTAAGATTAGAGGAGATTTCATACTCCTATGATAAAAAAAATATGGTTTTAAAAGACATATCCTATGATTTTAAAAAAGGAAAAACATATTCAATTATAGGAAGATCAGGAGCAGGAAAAACAACACTTTTATCACTTCTTGCAGGACTTACTTCTCCTACAGGTGGAAAAATAATATACCAAGATAAAGACATAAAAAACATTAATAAATATGATTATAGAAGTAAATACGTAGGTGTAATTTTTCAAGGATTTAATTTACTTCCTCAGCTAAACTGTATAGAAAATATAGAACTATCTATAGATATATCAGGTAAAAAGATTCCTAATAAAAAAGAATATATAATAAGCCTTCTTGAAAAGGTAGGTATAAATAGGGAAAAGGCTAAAAGAAAAATACTAAAACTATCTGGTGGAGAGCAGCAAAGAGTAGCAATAGCTAGAGCATTATCATACAATCCAGATATTATTTTAGCAGATGAACCTACAGGAAACTTAGATATGAATACACAAGATGAGATTATGAAAATATTTAAAAGTCTTGCATATGAAGAGGGAAAATCTATTATTATAGTTACCCATTCACCAGAGGTTTCAGAAAGTACAGATTATGTTTATAAGCTTGAGCCATTAAGATAAATATGTTTTCACCTAAATATCACAGATAAATGTTAAAATGTATGTGTTTAATAAAAATATAAGAGGTGAAAACATGTACAAAATTCTTGTTGTAGATGATGAGGAGAGAATAAGAGAAATAATTAAAAAATATGCTAAATTTGAAGGACACGAAGTAGTTGAAGCATCAAATGGACTTGAAGCAATTGAAATATGCCAAAATGAAGATTTTCATATTATTATTATGGATATTATGATGCCAGAGCTTGACGGATTTTCAGCGTGTAAAGAAATAAGAAAATTTAAAGATATACCTGTTATAATGCTTTCAGCTAGAGGAGAGGAATATGACAAAATACATGGATTCGAAATAGGCGTAGATGATTATGTTGTAAAGCCTTTCTCACCAAAGGAACTTTTAATGAGAGTTAATGCTATAGTTAAACGCAGTGGTACTTTTGAAAACAAAAAAGAAACATTAAAAATAGGAGGCCTTTTAGTAGACTTTACAGGAAGAATGGTTTATATAGATGACAAAAAAATAGATATGACTCCAAAGGAATATGAACTGTTCTTCCATTTAGTAAGAAACAAAGGAATAGCTTTAACAAGGGAAAATATACTTAATAAAGTTTGGGGATATGATTTTTATGGAGATGATAGAACCCTTGATACACATATAAAACTTTTAAGAAAAAGTCTTGGTGAATACAGTAAATATATTGTTACATTAAGAGGGGTAGGATATAGGTTTGAAGAAGATTAATTTAAGTGTAAAATGGAAAGTTTTTTCGTATATGCTTTTATTTATAGGAATACTTTTAACCTTACTTTGGCTTTTTCAAACTGTATTTTTAGATGAGTTTTATAAAGAAATAAAAAGTAATAATATAAAATCTATAGCAGAAAAAATAGAAAAAAGTATAAACGATAAAAACATTTCAGAAACACTAGAAGAAATATCCATAAAAGATGATATTCGTATAAGTATATTAAGTAGTGAAGGCGAGGTTATTTATTCAGCTCCTTATATTAAAAATTCTTTAATAGATAAAATAGATAAAGCGTCATTTGAAAGGATTTATAAACAAACATACGAAAATAATGGAGTAATATTTAAAGTATTTAAATCAAGAGACTTTAAGTTAGACCCTTTTAATTCATCTTATAATTTTAATGAAAAGTATATACCAAAGGATAAAGGCTCACCTGAAAACATGGTTTATACAAAAATTATAAATGGCTCTAAACAGATTATGATCATAGAATCTGTTATAACTCCTGTTAATGCAACAGTTGAAACTATAAGGGTACAGCTTTTATATATTAGCATAATACTTATAGCTTTATCATTAATAATAGCTTTTTTAATATCAAGAAAAATATCAAGTCCAATATCAAAAATAAATGAATCTGCTAAAAGACTTGCTAATAAAGATTACTCTATTGAATTTAGTGGAAGTGGATACCTTGAAATAGAAGAACTTAATGATACCTTAAATATTGCAGCAAAGGAACTTTCAAAAGTTGAGGGGTTAAGAAGAGAGTTTATATCAAATGTATCCCACGATTTAAGAACTCCTTTAACAATGATAGCAGGATATGCAGAGGTAATGAGAGATATACCAGGAGAAAATACACCTGAAAATGTACAGGTTATTATTGAAGAATCTAAAAGACTAAGTAATTTAGTAAATGATATTTTAGATATATCTCAAATAGAGTCGGGAAACAAGTCTTTAAACTTAAAAAAGATTAACATAACAGAATCTATAGAAAGTATAAAAAATAGATTTTCAGTACTTTTAAAAAATGAAGATTACAATATTAGTTTCAATTACAAAAACAGTATTTATGTTTTAGCAGATGATTTAAAAATATCCCAGGTAATATATAATCTTATAAATAATGCAATCGAACACACAAAAGAAGGAAAGATAATAGAAATTCTTCAAGAAGAAAATAATGGCTTTGTTACTATTAGTGTAATAGACAAAGGAGAAGGAATAAAAGAAGAGGATATACCTTATATATGGGACAGATACTATAAAAAAAGTAAAAACTATAAAAGAGAAAGGTTTGGAACAGGTCTTGGACTTTCTATTGTAAAAGGAATTCTTGAAATGCATGAAGCAGAATATGGAGTAGAAAGCAAAGAAGGAGAAGGTAGTAGGTTCTGGTTTAAGCTTAAAATATACAACAACCTTCCCTAGTATATCTTACATAGGAAAAAGGAGTATTTAGTATATATTTTGTAGTATCTATTATGTAATCTCTTTAAAATAATAATTACCACGTATAATATTGTTTTATACGTGGTAAGATATATCTTGTCGCTAGGGAGCGGCGGTGAGACGCAAGAAAAACTTGAGTCTTACGAAATAAAAAAGTTTTAAATGAGTGTTGACATAAAGTTAACTTCATGATAAACTAAATAAGCAAACTTGGTCATTGAAAACTAAACAGTAATCATAAGCGAGCGTACAATAATTTTTGTAACTTTTAGTAAAAAGTTTCATCTGAGATTAAGGATTTTAATTTGAGAGTTTGATCCTGG
>JAEWEN010000081.1 GCA_023389275.1 Bacillota bacterium | reverse complement strand
AAAAACAGACTCTATTCAATATGAAAATGATGATGTTATGAGACCAACTCAAGGTGATGATTATGCTATAGCTTGTTGTGTATCACCTATGAAGGTTGGAAAAAGTATGCAGTTCTTTGGAGCTCGCGCAAACCTTGCAAAAGCTTTACTATATTCTATTAATAGTGGTGTAGATGAAGTTAAAAATGTACAGGTAGGACCAAAAACTGAACTTAAAAACTCTGAATATCTTGATTATGATGAGGTAATGACTAGTTTTGATAAAACTATGAAGTGGCTTGCAGAGCTTTATGCAAATACTATGAACATTATTCATTACATGCATGACAAATATGCTTATGAGTCATCAATGATGGCACTTCATGATACACATGTTGAAAGAATGATGGCATTTGGTGTAGCAGGACTTTCAGTAGTTGCAGACTCTTTAAGTGCTATTAAATATGCAAAGGTTAAAGCAATAAGAGAAAATGGAGTTGCAGTTGATTTTGAAGTAGAAGGAGACTACCCAAGATACGGTAATGACGACGATAGAGCAGATAGTATTGCTGTTGATGTTGTAAACAGATTTATGGAAGAGCTTCGCCGTCATGAAACATACAGAAATGCAGAACATACAATGAGTATTTTAACTATTACATCAAATGTTGTATATGGTAAGAAAACAGGTTCTACTCCAGATGGTAGAAAACTTGGTGAACCATTTGCACCAGGAGCTAATCCAATGCATGGTAGAGATGCAAGTGGTGCTCTTGCATCATTAAATTCAGTAGCTAAAATTCCATATTGTAACTGCAAAGATGGTGTTTCAAATACTTTCTCAATAGTTCCAGAATCACTAGGACGTGAAATGGAAGATAGAAAATCAAACCTAGTAGCTATATTAGATGGATATTTTGCTCAATATGCACATCATTTAAATGTTAATGTTTTAAATAGAAAAACACTTGAAGATGCTATGGAAAACCCTGAAAATTATCCAACTCTTACTATAAGGGTTTCAGGATATGCTGTTAACTTTAGTAGACTATCAAAGGAGCAGCAACAAGAAGTTATTCTTAGAACATTCCACGAAAGGGTGTAGACTATGAAAATGGCAAAAATACATTCTATTGAAACAATGGGACTTGTTGATGGACCAGGAATTAGATTTGTTGTATTTATGCAAGGTTGTAAGCTAAGATGTAAATATTGCCATAATCCAGACACTTGGAATGCATCAAAAGGAGAAGAAATAAGCTCTGTTGAGCTTTTAAATAAAGTTAAAAAATATAAAATTTATTTTAAAAATTCAGGTGGAGGAGTCACACTTTCAGGTGGTGACCCTTTGCTTCAACCTGAATTTATTAAAGAGTTTTTTAAAATGTGTAAAGAAGAAGATATACACACTTGTCTTGATACAGCAGGTTTTGGGTTTGGAGATTATGATGATATATTAAAATATACAGATCTTGTTCTTTTAGATATTAAACATATTAATGAATCTATGCATAAAGACTTAACAGGACAAACTAGAGAAAGTTTTTTAGAGTTTTTAGATGCTGTTAAAAGAAATTCCATTAGGCTTTGGATAAGACATGTTATTGTAGAAGGATATACTGATAGTGAAGAGCATATAAAAAAGTTTACTCAGTATGTAAATACAATACCTAATGTTGAAAAAATAGAGCTTTTAGGTTACCATACACATGGTGAACATAAATATGAAAAATTAGGAATAAAATATCCTCTTAAAGGTGTTAAAGCCTTTGATTCAGATAAATTAGAAAATCTTAAAAATATAGTAAAAAATAATTTAATAAACAAAAGCATTCAAATGCATTAACAAATATCCTTAAAGAAAAAAGCAGAGGGCTCCCGTAATATCCCTTCTATTGATTTTTTCTTTAAGGATATTATTTTTTAGATACTAATATTTTCATATATATATATAATTATATTATAGACACTATTTATACTGAGACTGGGGGGGAGTGGATGGATTATTATATTATACTGGAAAGTTTATTTAAACTGTTTTTAGCATTAGTTTTAGGTGGTATTATAGGGGGAGAAAGAGAAAATAAGTGTAGACCAGCAGGTCTTAGAACCCATATGCTAGTTTGTATAGGAGCGACTTTAATTCAAATAACATCTATAAATTACTATGCAACTTATGTTGGAAATTTAAATGTAGACCCTATGAGACTTGGAGCACAGGTTATAAGTGGAATAGGATTTTTAGGAGCAGGTGCTATTTTAAAAGAAGGAGTAAATGTTAAAGGGCTTACAACAGCAGCTACAATATGGGTTGTAGGGTGTTTAGGTCTTACTATAGGAGCAGGGCTGTATATAGAGTCTATTTTAGGTACAATATTTATGTATATTGCTTTAAGGTTCTTTTTTTCCTTTGAAGCAAGACTTTCAAGAGGAAATAGGGTTTACTATATAGAAGTTATAGCTCATAATATACCAGGTAAAATAGGAGAAATAGGTACAGAGCTTGGCAAATGTGGAATAGATATTTTTAACGTAGAGCTTAGAGATATTGAAAATGAATACTGCACAATGGAATTTATTGTACGAAGCAAAGAAGAGTTTAATCATGCTAAAATAATAGAGCATGTAGCTCAACTTAAAGGCATAAAAGATATAAAATTTATGTAAAGAAAGGAAAAGAAAATGGATTACAACATATACTTAAAAAGAGAAATAGAAAAAGCACTTTTTATAGAAATAGGAAGAGATATACCTATGAATATAGGGGGAAGGGATACTATTTTAAAAAAAGGAGAGTATCCAATACTTCCAAAAGATATGATTAAAATAGCTGAGGCAAATGAAAAAGGAGAAAACGGTGGTATAAATATTGCTGTTTTAATAGATGGAATGATATATCTTGTAGGCTGTGACAAGGAATTTAAATATACACCACTTTATAAGGTATTTTTAAGCAAAGCTAAAGGTGTTGTAAGTTATATTATTAAAAATATTGAAGAAAAGAAAAATACAGATATGAAAGCAGCACTTGTTTATTTAAATGCTTTATGTGAAATAGAGCCTGAGAAAAATAATTTATACAATAGGGTAATTCACTTAATGAGCATGTTTGAAAAACTTTCTTTAGAGTTTTTAGAAGAGGAAATAGTAAGAAGTTTAGAAGAGATTATAGAGGAATATGAAGACTTTCCTATGCCACTTTACCACTTAGGTGAATATTATATAAATAAGGATATGGATAAGGCGAAGATTTATCTTAGAAAATGTATAGATTTTGAAGAAACAAAAATAGATGCATATGATCTTTTAGAAAGAATAAAAAGTGTTGAAGAATATGAT
>JAEWEN010000071.1 GCA_023389275.1 Bacillota bacterium | reverse complement strand
GTTTCTCAGATGAAACTTTTTACTAAAAGTTACAAAAATTATTGTACGCTCGCTATGATTACTGTTTAGTTTTCAATGACCAAGTGTCGTTTTCCTTAGCGACATAAATTATTATATAAGATAAATTTATTAATGTCAACACTATTTTTGAAAAAAAATTAGATAGTCTAATTTTTAGACTATCTAATTCTTAAATTATAATTTATTACTTATCTTCTACATTTACATACGCATTTGCATTTATAGTGTTTTGAGCCACCATGTTCGCCATGTCCACCATGACCTCCGTGTCCACCATGACATGGTTTTGGTCCATTTTTACATAAACATCTACAATTGTTATCAGCTATTCCTGATGAAGCAACACTTTCTCTACTTTCTGCATCTTTACCTGCTAATATAACAAATTCTGCTCCGTCTCTTTCTGGACAAACATCAAATTGATAACATCCTGTACAGTCTGTCATTGTGTGTGCAACACTTTTTAGTTCGCAGTTACATCCTTCTTTTAAAAGTTTTACTAAAGCATAAGGTACTGGGCAATTATTACAATCTACTACTTGTCCCCAAATTCTAACTGAATCTCTTTCTTGAACAACAATTTTAGCTTTAACTTCTGTGTCACATCTTCCAATTTCTACATTAACGCTGTTGCCAATTATATAAGATCTATTTGATCTTTTTGGTTGTTCTTTTAAACATTCACTTCTTCCTTTTCCACCTCTGCCTCTTCCTCCAGCACAGTCATCTTCTACCTCACAACAAGGATCTTCATCGTAGCAAGCATCTTCCCAGTTATCGAATTCTGAGCACTCATCAAAGCTACCTGAAAATTCACCTTTAAAGCAGTTTCTTTCTTCCTCTCTTCTTCTTGATCCTCTATTTCCTCTGCATCTACAACTCATTATTAATTACCCCCTATTTAAATAAAAATTTTTATATTTAAAGCTTATAAAGCTTAAATATTAACAATGTGGAACAACAATTACCTTGTATAAGAAAACATTTTTAACAGGATTAAATGTAATCTCATATTCTTCACATGGGCATATATTAGTTTGATCAACACATATTTCTCTACAGCCTAGAATTCCTATTATTTTCACATTTAAGTGTCCAACGGTTTCGTTATTATACCCTGTTACCTTCCCCCATATCTTTATCTTTTGCTTTTTATTAACACATAAATTTACCTTGCTAGTATTTTCACTACACTTTAAATTTACCTTAGCATTTTCTCCTACTGTATAAGTTGTTACCTTATACCTACACTCGCCTTTATAGCATCGTTGAACTGTAATTTTATTTAACTCTCCTTTTGTAACCTTACATTTTCTTTTAAAGTTAAACATTTCAACCCTCCTTCTAAACACTAACTTAATCATTTCCCTTCCTCTTTACACTTTAATAATATTCAACATAGTCGATTTATGTTACATAATATTGAAATTTATTATTTTTTAAATTAATTTGTCTTTTTCTTCCTCTTTACACTTTAATAATATTCAGCATAGTCGACTTATGTTACATAATATTGAAATTTATTATTTATGTTTAAAAAACATATATTAATGCAATAATAATTAAGGTAAAGTAGACATCTTTATGTTTAATAGCCTAAAGCCTTTATTTTTTTCCTCTATTAGGTTAAAATTAAATACAATGTTAAAGATTTTTATTGCTTTTAGCATTTTATTTAGTAAATTATTAAATTGTGAGGTAATATTATGTCAACTGAAATTAATTCATCTAATTTTATAAGAAACATAATTGTAGAAGACTTAAATTCAGGTAAGCACAAGGAAATCATTACACGTTTTCCACCTGAACCAAATGGTTATTTACATATTGGTCATGCTAAGTCTATAGTTCTTAACTTTGAACTTGGCGATGAATTTAAAGGAAAAACAAACCTTAGATTTGACGATACTAACCCTTTAAAAGAGGATACTGAGTATGTTGAATCTATTAAAGAAGATGTTAAATGGTTAGGATATGATTGGGACAATCTTTTCTTTGCATCTAACTACTTTGAAGAAATGTATAAAAGAGCTTTAATTTTAATAAAAAAAGGTAAGGCTTATGTATGTGACTTAACTCCTGATGAAATTAGAGAATACAGAGGTACACTAACAAAACCTGGTATTGAAAGTCCTTATAGAAATAGAAGCGTCGAGGAAAACCTTGAGCTTTTCGAAAAAATGAAAAATGGAGACTTTAAAGATGGAGAAAAAGTTTTAAGAGCAAAAATTGACATGTCTTCTCCTAATATAAACTTAAGAGATCCTATTATATATAGAATTTCTCATGCAACTCATCACAATACTGGAGACAAGTGGTGTATATATCCTATGTATGACTTTGCTCATCCACTTGAAGACGCTATAGAGGGTATAACACACTCTATTTGTAGCTTAGAGTTTGAAGATCATAGACCTTTGTATGATTGGATAGTTAAAGAATGTGAAATGGAAAGCATACCTAGACAAATAGAGTTTGCTAGACTAAACATTACAAATACAGTAATGAGTAAAAGAAAGCTTAAGCAATTAGTTGATGAGAAAGTTGTTGATGGCTGGGACGATCCTAGAATGCCTACTATTTCTGGACTTAGACGTCGTGGATATACACCAGAGTCTATTAGAAACTTCTGTC
This sequence comes from Bacillota bacterium, assembly GCA_023389275.1. Taxonomy (GTDB): domain Bacteria; phylum Bacillota; class Clostridia; order Clostridiales; family Caloramatoraceae; genus Clostridium_AB. The sequence continues at coordinate 2,994 of JAEWEN010000071.1, read as the reverse complement.
GTGAAATAGGGGTTGCAAAGGCTAATTCAACTGTTGATTCTCAAATGCTTGAGCATTTTATAAGAGAAGACTTAAGCCCTAAAGCTCCAAGAGCAATGGGAGTTTTAAGACCTTTAAAACTTGTTATTACAAATTATCCTGAAGGAGAAAGTGAACTTCTTGAAATAGAAAATAACCCTGATGATGAATCAGCAGGAAAAAGACTTGTTCCTTTCTCAAGAGAAATTTATATAGAATCTGAAGACTTTATGGAAGAGCCTCCTAAAAAGTACTTTAGACTATTCCCAGGAAATGAAGTAAGACTTAAAGGTGCTTATTTTGTAAAATGTAATGATTTTATTAAAGATGAAAATGGAAATATAGTAGAAATTCATTGTACATATGATCCTGAGACTAAAAGTGGTAGTGGATTTACAGGACGTAAGGTTAAAGGAACTATTCATTGGGTTGATGCTTCAAAAGCTGCTCCTTGTGAGTACAGACTATATGAACCTTTAATACTTGATAGTGACAATGAAGAAGATAAGGATAAGCACTTCCTTGAGCAAATTAATCCTGAGTCAATGGAAATTCTTAATGGATTTATAGAGCCTTCATTTAAAGATTTAAAACCACAGGATAAAATTCAACTATTTAGACATGGATACTTTAATGTTGACCCTAAACTTTCAACAGAAGATAAATTAGTTTTCAATAGAATTGTATCTTTAAAAAGTTCATTTAAAATACAAAAATAAGCAGGATATCCTGCTTATTTTTTTATATGTTTAGAAATTTATTAAATCTTTCTTTAACAGTATCTTCTCCTATAATTTGCATTATAGTATAAAGATCTGGTGTATTACTTCTATGTGTTAATGCAACTCTAACAGCGGCTGCTACTTCTGAAACCATTCCTTTATATAATTCTGGTTCTTTTTTATATTTCTTTCTGTCTGTACAGTATCCAAGCTCTACTGCAACTGTTTTTAAGTTTTCAAACCAACTATCTTTATCGTCATTAAAGTTATATGCTTTTGAGTAAGCTTCAATTATTCTTTTTGCTTCTTCTAAATCAGTATTGTTTGAAAGTTCTATATTTTCCTTATTATCTTTTTCAAATAATTCGTTAAAGAAGAAGAATATTTTTTCTCTAACTTCACTCCACTTAGCATAATCTTTTCTTGGCTTTGGACCGTCTTTATCTATACTGAATATTTCTTTTGTCATTTTTTCATTAGCTGTAACTAAATCATACATTTCTTTATCATAATCTTTAGCCCAGTTAATATAGTAATTATAAACATCGTCTGCTTTCATTTTACAAATAACATTTTTACTAACATCATTAAGCTTTATAATATCAAATAAAGCTCCACTTTTACTCATTTTTTCAAGATCAACCTTAAACTCTTTATATAAAGTGTCTGGATTTTCTTCTCTCCACTGTTCATAATTAGAATTAATTATATTTAAAAGATATTCAATAACTGATACCATTGGATATCCTTCTTCTACATAGTAACTAACAGCACTTTCTGCATCTTTTCTTTTACTTAATTTTCTCTTTGAAGAGCCATCTAATTTCATTATTGTTGGTATATGAGCATAGTTTGGTCTTTTAAATCCAAATATATCAAATAGCTGCACATGTATAGGAAGTGAAGATAACCATTCTTCTCCTCTTATTACGTGAGTAGTATGCATCATAGCATCATCTACTAAATGTGCAAAATGATATGTAGGTAATCCATCTGATTTAATAACAACTATATCTTGATCGTTTTCAGGGAATGATATATCACCTTTTATTAAATCGTGGAATTCTATTCTTGTTTCTAAATTTCCAGGTGATTTAAGTCTTAAAATAAACTTATCCCCATTATCCACATGTTTTTTAATATCTTCAAAGCTATTTTCACGACATTTAGCCCACTTACCATAATATCCTGGTGTTGCTTTTATAGAAGATTGTTCTTCTCTTATTGCTGTTATCTCTTCTTCAGAACAAAAACATGGATAAGCATATCCTTTTCTTACAAGTTCCTTAGCAAATGCTTGATATATGTTTATTCTTTTACTTTGTCTATAAGGACCATATGCTCCTTTTTCTTCTGTTTCTGATATCATTCCTTCATTAAAGTCAATATCAAAGTTTTTCATAGTAGCTATAGTATCTTCTATAGCACCTTTAACTTCTCTTTTTTGATCTGTATCCTCTATTCTTAGGAAAAATACTCCATTTGTTTGCTCTGCAAGTCTTGCATTAATAAGAGCAGCAAAAACTCCTCCTATATGTTGAAATCCTGTTGGACTAGGTGCATATCTACAAACAACAGCATTTTCATCTAAATTTCTTTGTGGATACTTTTCCATGTAGTATTCTAGACTTTCCTTTATATTTGGAAAAAGAATATCTGCTAAAGCTTCATAATTCATAAAATATTCCCTACCTTTGTATTTTATTTATATACTATAAAAAAACCCTTCATCCTAAGTATAGGTAGAAGGGTAAACTACTCCTTTAATTATAACTATAAGATATAAAGTTGTAAATAAAGATAGTATTATTGTTTTTTAGATTTTTTTATTTTATTTCCATTTTCATCTACTATTACTAGATTATTAAGTGTTCCTCTTAAGTTATTTCTAAAAGCTGCTATGTACTCTTGTCTTAATTTTTGTTGTTCCTGCTTTTCTTCCTCTGTTAACTCTGTTTCCCTTGATTTTCTTGCTAATTCATTTATTCTATCTATTTTACTTTGATCCATAGTGTTTTCTCTCCTTATAGTAGTATTTAAAGTTATTATACCCAATAAAACAATATAAAAATAGCAATCTTTATTAATTAAAAATTAAGATTGCTAAATATTTCTTATTAAAAAATGTCAAAAAATAAAAATGGCTCCGCGGAGAGGACTCGAACCTCCAACCTATCGGTTAACAGCCGAGTGCTCCACCATTGAGCTACCGCGGAACATTTTTAAACCAAGCGACTTCCTACCCTCCCAGTCC
>JAEWEN010000068.1 GCA_023389275.1 Bacillota bacterium | reverse complement strand
AGATAAAACTTACAAATAAAAGGTTTGAGGAGATGCTTTATATGAATTTACATTCCACGTAGTTAAGATAAAACAAGCTTTACATAAAGTTTTTTAGCATAATCTTTACAATTTACATTCCACGTAGTTAAGATAAAACTCTAGTATTAACTTCATCAACAGTATCGCCATAACGATTTACATTCCACGTAGTTAAGATAAAACCTTGAGAAATTCCAAGCTTATCTGCAATTTTATCCTGATTTACATTCCACGTAGTTAAGATAAAACTTGTACTTGTCGTCATTTTTGTATATGTTTCGCTATATTTACATTCCACGTAGTTAAGATAAAACCGCATTAGGTATAACTAAATTAGATCCTGTTACATAATTTACATTCCACGTAGTTAAGATAAAACTTAATGAAGGGTGTTTTTTATACCTATTTTTGATTAGATTTACATTCCACGTAGTTAAGATAAAACAGTTTTGATATAAAAGAACTATACAAAACAATAGAAAATTTACATTCCACGTAGTTAAGATAAAACGCAACTAAAATTTTAATAACACCTTCCTGGAAAATTGATTTACATTCCACGTAGTTAAGATAAAACGTACTTGACGATTTGTCGTCTTGACAACTTGGTCTTGTTTACATTCCACGTAGTTAAGATAAAACCCAATTATATGGTAACACTTAAACCTAGCAATATCAATGCTTCTATCGATCATAAAATATAAAATTTATTATATTTTGCAGTAGATCCAGAGTAGTGTTTTAACTATAACTAAAAAACACTACTCTAAGCATTGGTATATAAGACTTTACAGCAACATAGTAAAAAAATCGATCTACTGCAAATCAAGATATTAACTACATTTAGAATAACCACAATTTGGACAAATATTACATCCACTTTGGAAGTATATATCTCCATTACACTCTGGGCATTTTTCTTTTTTTACTGTATCATCACCTAATAAAGTAGGTATATTTATCATTTCTACTTCTTCTTTTTTCTCTTCTACTTTTCCTATATTTAAAACTTGATTGTATCTACTTCCATCTCTATATATAGTAACACCTTTACATCCTAATTCATATGCAAGCATATAAACCCTAGCAACATCTTCTTTTGTAGCACTATTTATAAAGTTTACTGTTTTAGATACTGCATTATCAGTATATTTTTGGAAAGCTGCTTGCATTTTTATATGCCATATTGGACTTACTTCATGTGCTGTTACAAATACTTTTTTAATATCATCTGGAATATCATTAATATGTGCTAAGCATCCTTCTTCTGATAACTTTTCCATAAGAGATTTTGAGTAAAGACCTTTTTCTTTTATTTTTTCTTCAAATATAGGGTGAACCTCAGGTAGTTTATCATCATCCATTATATTTCTAAAAAATGCTAAAGCAAATAAAGGTTCAATTCCTGAAGATACACCTGCAATAATACTTATTGTTCCTGTAGGTGCAATTGTAGTTGTTGTTGCATTTCTTAAAGGCTCTTCATCCTTATATATACTTTTATCAAACTCTTTAAAAGCTCCTCTTATTTTAGCAAGTTCCCTTGAAGCTTCCTTAGATTTATCATCTATAAACTTCATTATAGTTTCTGCTAGTTCAACACCTTCATTAGAATTATATGGAATATTAAGCTTCATAAGCATGTCAGCAAATCCCATAACACCTAATCCTATTTTTCTAGTTGATTTTGTCATCTCATCAATTTCTTTTAAAGGATAGTTATTTACATCTATTACATTATCTAAAAAGTGAACAGCATCTTTAACTGTTTCTCCAAGTAAATTAAAATCTATTGTATTTACCCCATTTTCTTCTTTTATCATAGAAACTAAGTTAATAGAACCTAAGTTACAACTTTCATATGGTAAAAGTGGTTGTTCACCACATGGGTTTGTACTTTCAACTTCTCCAAGATGAGGTACAGGGTTATCATTATTAATTCTATCTAAAAATATAATTCCTGGTTCTCCATTTTTCCATGCCATATCAACTATTAAACTAAATACTTCCATAGCATTAAGGCTTCCTACTTTTTCCTTAGTATTTGGATCTATTAAATCGTAATTTTCACCTTTTGTAGCTGCCTTCATAAATTCTTCTGTTAGCCCTACACTTATATTAAAGTTATTTATTTCATTAAGATCTTCTTTGCACTTTATAAAATCTAATATATCAGGATGGTCTACTTTTAAAATACCCATATTAGCTCCACGTCTAGTTCCACCTTGTTTAACAGCTTCAGTTGCAGCATTATATACTTTCATAAAGCTTATAGGTCCTGATGCAACTCCTCCTGTTGTTTTTACACTTGAACCTTTAGATCTAAGATTTGAAAAACTAAATCCAGTTCCTCCACCTGATTTATGTATAAGCGCTGCATTTTTTAAGCTTCCAAATATTCCTTCCATTGAGTCTTCTATTGGAAGAACAAAACATGCAGATAATTGTCCAAGTTCTCTTCCTGCATTCATAAGAGTAGGTGAATTAGGTAAAAATCTTAACTCTGTCATCATTTTATAAAATTTATTTTCTGTTTCATCACTATTGTATTTTGATTTATATAAATCATCTGCCTTAGCTATAGCAGATGCAACTCTTTTAAACATTTCATCTATAGTTTCTATAATCTCACCTTTTTCATTTTTAGCAAGATATCTTCTTTCTAAAACTTTAATCGCATTTTCATTTAACATAGTGTATAAGCCCCCTATATTTAGTATCTTTCTTTTTTCATCAGCACTATATATTGTATCATTTAAAAATTTTATGTCAAAAATAAATATCCTAATAAAATAGGATTATAATATATCTTATATAGGATTTCCTTTCTTTATTTACATATTCCTAAAAAATATAAAGATTGTTTTACATAAAATATAGCTAAGGTTATAATACTATTTATTAAATGCTTTAGGAGGATATTATGAAAAAATTAGGTAAAGATTTTTATCTTAATAATACTTTAAAAGTTGCTAAAAATCTCTTAGGTAAAAACCTTGTTCACATAGTAAATGGTGTTAAAAGAATAGGTATGATTGTTGAAACAGAGGCATATATAGGGTCTATTGATAAGGCATGTCATGCATATAACTATAAAAAGACGCCTAGAACCGAGGTTTTGTTTATGGATGGTGGAGTATCATATGTTTATCTTATTTATGGAATGTATTATTGTATGAATGTTATATCTGAAAAAGAAGAAGAGCCATGTGCAGTTTTAATACGTGCTGTTGAGCCTGTAGAAGGACTTAATGAAATGTCTATGTCTAGATACAAGCTTCCTTATAATGATCTTAATAAAAGGCAACTTACTAATTTAACTAATGGGCCTGGTAAACTTTGTATAGCTATGGGAATAACTAAACAGCAAAATAAAATTAGCCTTTTATCAAATGAATTTTATATAACTGAAAATATTAATGTTAAAGAAGAAGATATAGTTAAGTGTAAAAGAATAAATATAGATTATGCTGAAGAAGCTGTAGACTTTCCTTGGAGATTTTATATTAAAAATAATAAATATGTATCAAAAAAGTAACCCTTAAAATTAAGAGTTACTTTTTAAGATATGCTATGTCAAATGATTCTCCATTTAAAAGATTTGCAATATAAACTGTTAAATCTTCTTTATCATTTTTAATTATGTTTTCTACTTTATATGTATTAATTTCTTTATCTTCATTGGTTATTAAACTATGTCTTGTATTATCAGTTACTAATGTTATCTCTCCATTAACATAATAAAGCTGCTCTATTAATGGGTATCCATCTTGAGTATAAGTTACAATTTGTATATGATCATCTTTATTATTATTTATATTGTTTAAAAAATTATTTAATTTATCCTTATTATATATATTACTATTAAGTATAACAACATCTCCTTTAGATATTGCCATATCCGAAGTATAGTTTTTAGGTATAGTTCTAACATCTGTATAAACAATTCCTTCAGACAATAAATTTTGATCTGAATTTATATTATATAAAACAATAGAAAATGTAACTAAGGCTAAAGTTAATGATGCTAATAAAATTTTCTTTTTTATAGCTTTCCACCCCTTTAATAAATTATATACTGTTATATATTATTACCAAAAAGAAGTGAAAATATTACTACAAAAACAAAAAGTACAGCTAAAAGCTGTACTTTATTTTCTCAAAAAATAAAAATGGCTCCGCGGAGAGGACTCGAACCTCCAACCTATCGGTTAACAGCCGAGTGCTCCACCATTGAGCTACCGCGGAACATTTTTAAACCAAGCGACTTCCTACCCTCCCAGTCC